>DAOPXQ010000090.1:0-8669 GCA_035352395.1 Treponemataceae bacterium
ACTCAGGCGACGGAAGAGGCTCAAGCGAGCCAAGAATTTTAAGGGACGCCTCGCGTAAGGCGTTTGCCTCGGTGGCAAGGCGCAGCGCGGTAAGTCGGGCCTCGTCTGGATTATCGGCCAACTTTGCGCATTCCCTTTCCAGCCTATCCCCCAGAGCGTGCAGCGATTCCTCCTGCATTCCGGAAAGGCGCCCAAAGAACGTTGTCATCTCACCGCCGGAACCGACGCTCGCGAGGCATTTCCCCAACGTCGAAATGGGAAGTACTGGCTTAAGCTGAAATAGAATCGATAACCGTAATACCTGGTCTCGGAAATATTTCTTTTGCGCGGGTCGCGGTATATATCCATCCTTGACGTAATTATTGACCATATTTGCTGTAATGCTTTCATCCACTTCAAGCTGCGATTCAAGAAGCGTAATAACCTGGTCCATATATAATCCCATTTCGGGATACGCATCGCCATAAGAAGGTTTTCTGTTTTTTAGTCGGTTAATGAACTCTGAAACAGTATTAATCATATACCACACTATATCACATAGTTTCGATAACCACAAGCCTATAATCCTAATTATCTACAGACACTTGACTCTTCTTGAGAATTGATTGAGGCTAAGAATTATGAATAACGCATTACTACAACAATCCATTACAGAGACAGCCTCGTTTACGTTCGCGCGCTCTGGCGGTCCAGGCGGACAAAACGTCAATAAAGTTAATACGAAGGTTCTGATCATTATCGACCTAGATAAACTCTCGGGTATATCTTTTGATGAAAAAGCCCTCGCAAGAGAACGACTAGCGCATAGGATTAATCAAGAAGGAATGATTGCCTTCTCCGTGGACGAAGAACGATCTCAGCTTCGGAACAGGGAGATCGCAATCATCCGAGCCACGGGACTTATCGCGGCCGCTTGTAAAAGGGATAAAAAACGCGTCCCCACCAAGCCGAGTAAATCATCCAAGGTTAAAAGATTGCAGACAAAGAGTGCCAGAGGAATTATTAAACAGAACAGATCTCGTCCAGATCAAGACTAATGTTTCACGTGAAACAATAAAAAAGGCGGATGCCCAGGTATTCCTGAACGTCCGCCGCCAGATGGATACATCCGTGTTCCCCACACGGATTAAATGTTTCACATGAAACAATACCTTTTCCCCTGCATTGTAATAAGCCGGGCCCCATAGATCCTGGAAATACAATACGTCGCTAAATCATCCGTCGAAATATATTGTCTCTTTTTCTTTGCCTGGACAAGAAGATCCGCCATAAGCCGAGAGGTCTCCATATCGGGATGAAGAACGCGCATCGTAAGTAGAAACTTTTCAACAAGGATTTTATTGGATACTGAATCTTGAGTTTTACTTGCGGCGTAGAAAAGTTCCCGAACAGTAATATAGGTAACACAGAATTCTTCCCCAGCAACGGCTGCAAGGTCTGCGGTTTTCCTCTTTCCAGACAAAATGGCTAGGCAAACGTCGGTATCAAGAATGATCATTGATTTCTCCGTAAGGCATACACCTCGTCGATTATCTCCTGTATTGGACGTCCATCATTCCATTCTCCGCTTAGATCATTCCACATAGCTTCTCTCGCTTCAAAGGAAAGATTCCTGTCGTAGGAGTGCGGAAGGTTTCCCGAGACGGCGATATCGGCAATTCTTTGCTTAAGCCCGTCCTCAATAATAAGTAGGATCTCGCTATTCATGCTGCGTTTATTTCGCGCCGCTAGAATGCGTATACGCCTAAGTAATTCCTCAGGGATGTTTCTTATCGTCAAACCAACCATTTTGCAACCTTTATGGCCATACTACAGTTACTGCGAAAGAGTCGTCAACTGTATAAAAAAACCGTTTGATGGATTCCGGTTTCCCGGGCCATCAAACGGTCCCCTTTTATATAAACGATCCTTTCTAACCGTTTACTTTAGTTATTCGTCGGTATCCTCCGACTCGGTCTCTTCCGCGGAACTTTCGTCCGAACTGTCTCCGGTTCCATCATCCTCTTCCGTTAATCCGGTATCCACGGCTTCGTCGCCACCATCAAGATCCAACTCGCCGGCAACGGAGATGACGTGCTCGGATTCCTCCGAGAGCTTGCTCGCCTCATCGTCCTCATTGGCCACGGTGTCGATACCGATCAGAATGTCCGGTCGTTCGATATTCAGGATGCGAACGCCCTGCGCCGCCCGGCCCATCGTGCTGATGGCGTTCGCCTTAACCCGGAGCGTCTTCCCCTGGCTGGTGATGCAGACGACTTCGTCCGTATCGGCGACGGTTATCAAACCGACTATCTCGCCAGTCTTGTCGGAAATCGTATAGATCTTCTGACCGCCGGTCGCGCGTCCATGCGGGGTAAACTCGGAGAAGTCCACGCGCTTACCATAGCCGCACTCGGTCATGATCAGCATCAAGGACTCATTGTTTACGCGGAGCGCTCCGGCGAGCTCATCGCCGCCCGAGAGCCTGAGACCCGTAACGCCGCGAGAAGCGCGACCGAGCGGGCGAATGTCCTGTTCGGTCATGCGCAGAGCCTGTCCTTGGCGGGTGATCAGCATGATCTCGTCCTTGCCGCTGGTCAGGATTCCGCTTATCAGGCGATCGCCCTCATCAAGCTTGATCGCTATGATTCCCCTAGTCTTTGCGTTCTGGAAGTCGCTCGTCGTTACCTTTTTGACGACGCCCGCCGCGGTTGCCATCAACAGATACTCGGTATCGCTGAAATCCTTGAGTGCAACTACGGTGGTTATTTCCTCGTCGGAGGAAACGGTCAGCAAGGACTTGATATGGGCGCCGCGGCTGTTGCGGTTTGCCTCGGGAATCTCATGAACCTTAACCCAATAGGCTTTTCCGATGCTGGTTATGAAAACTACATGATCGTGCGTTGTTGCGGTGAAAATCTGGTTTACGAAATCGTCTTCAACCAGCTTCGCGCTATTGGAGCCCTTGCCGCCGCGATTCTGACTCTTGTAGGCGGATGCGGGAACGCGCTTGATGTATCCGAGGTTGGAGATAAGAATGACCATCTCCTCTTTCTGGATCAGGTCCTCGATGTTGATTTCCTCGACCTCGTCGGTGACGATGTCGGTTCGGCGCTTGTCCCCAAACCGCTCGGAAAGCTCGTTCGTCTCGGTCTTGATAAGCGCGAGGATCTTGGGCGGGTTCGCGAGCAAATCCTTCAAGTGCGCGATCAGCGACTCGATCTCGGCCAATTCCTGCTGGATCTTCTCGATCTCGAGGCTGGTGAGCTTTCCAAGCCGCATATCGACGATGGCCTGGGTCTGCGGATCGGAGAGGCCAAAGCGGTCCATAAGGGCGACCTTGGCCGCGTCGACGCTTCGCGATTTCTTGATGATCGCGATAACCTCGTCGATGTTGTTGAGGGCGATGACGAGGCCGCGCAATATGTGCGCGCGCTCTTCCGCCTTCCGGAGGTCGAACTGGGTTCGCCTCGTGACGACCTCGACTCGGTGCTCGACGAAGTACTGCACGAGCTGCTTAAGGTTCAGGGTTTCGGGGCGGCCCTTTACGAGCGCGATATTGATGACGCCGAAAGAAGACTGGAGCGACGTATGCGAGAACAGCTGATTAAGGACAACCTTCGCGATCGCGCCGCGCTTGAGCTCGATGACGATGCGCATTCCCTCGCGGTCGGATTCGTCCCGAACCTCGGAGATCCCGTCGATAACCTTGTCCCTGACGAGCTCGGCGATGCGGGTGATGAGGACGGCCTTGTTGACCACGTAGGGAATCTCGGAAAAGATTATCGTCTCTTTTCCTTTTTTATCCACCTCGAGGGTAAAGCGCCCGCGAACGATTATCTTGCCGCGGCCGGTTTTGTACGCCTGCCTGATGCCCTTACGCCCAAAGATGATGCCGCCCGTCGGGAAATCCGGGCCCTTGATGTGTTTCATCAGTTCGTCGATCGTGCATTCGGGATTGTCGATGTATTCGCCGATGGCTCCGGCTATCTCGCCCAGGTTATGCGGGGGCATGTTCGTGGCCATACCGACCGCGATTCCGCTTGCGCCGTTCGCGAGCAGAAAGGGAAAGGCGCCGGGCATAACGAGCGGTTCCTTGAGGGAGTCGTCGTAGTTAGGCCCAAAATCGACCGTTTCCTTCTTAATATCTTCTATTATTGATTCCGCGATTTTAGTCAGGCGGCTTTCGGTATACCTCATTGCCGCGGGCGGGTCGCCGTCCACGGAGCCGAAGTTTCCCTGGCCCTGCACGACCGGATAGCGAAGCGAAAAATCCTGCGCAAGGCGAACGAGGGCGTCGTAGATCGACTGGTCACCGTGCGGATGGTACTTACCGAGAACGTCTCCGACGATACGTCCGCACTTTTTAAACGGGGTATTCGATCGGATTCCCATTTCTTCCATTGAATAGAGAATTCGGCGATGCACCGGCTTTAAACCGTCACGGACGTCCGGAAGGGCGCGGCTTACGATTACCGACATAGCGTAATTGAGATACGCGGTTTTAACTTCTTTTTCTATGGAAACCGGAATCAGTTTCCCGCCCGGTTGCTTTTCTTCTTCCTGTTCACTCATCGAACGTCATCTCCATCACACATCGAGGTTGGTAACGTATACCGCGTTGTCTTCGATAAACTTTCGCCGGGGCTCAACCTGGTCGCCCATGAGCATGCACAGGGTTCGGTCAGCCTCTACCGCGTCGTCAAGGGTGACGCGCATCATCATGCGTCGATCGGGATCCATCGTGGTTTCCCAGAGCTGCTCGGGGTTCATTTCGCCCAGACCCTTGTAGCGCTGTATGTTTACCTTGTCCGGATCCTTGTCGATCGTTTTCATGATCCTGTCTTTTTCGTCGTCGTCGTAGGCGTACTGGATTTTCTTATCCCAGGAGATCTTGTACAGCGGCGGCATGGCGAGATAGACATATCCATCCTTGATGATGTCGGTCATGTAGCGATAGAAGAACGTCAAAAGCAGCGTACGGATATGCGATCCGTCGACATCCGCATCGGCCATAATGATGACCTTATGATAGCGAAGCTTTTCAACGTTAAAGGTTTCCCCGATTCCGGCGCCGAGGCTCGCGATTATCGGTTGGAGCTTGTCGTTTCCGATAACCTTGTCGATTCTCGTCTTTTCGACGTTGAGCATCTTGCCCCACATGGAAAGGATAGCCTGGAACCTGCGGTTACGGCCCATCTTAGCCGAACCGCCTGCGGAGTCACCCTCGACGATGTAGATCTCGCACTTGCTGGCATCCTTCTCGGAGCAGTCGGCGAGCTTTCCGGGGAGACCCATGCTGTCCATCGAATTCTTTCGACGGGTGGCGTCGCGGGCTTGCCGAGCCGCGATACGGGCCTTCGCGGCGAGAACGCTTTTTTCAAGGATGGCGTTGATTACGTCGGGATTTTGCTCCAGATACAGCGTGAGCTGGTCGTTTACGAAGCCTTCGACGATTCCCCTGACTTCGGAGTTACCCAGCTTGGTCTTCGTCTGTCCCTCGAACTGCGGTTCCGGCACTTTTACCGATAGAACCGCGGTAAGGCCCTCGCGTACGTCGTCGCCCGAAAGGGTTTCTTCCATCTTCTTGGCAAGCTTGGAGTTCTTGAGGAACTCGTTAAGCACGCGCGTTATCGCGCTCTTGAAGCCGACAAGGTGCGTTCCACCCTCGCGCGTGTTGATGTCGTTAACGAAGCTGAACATGATCTCGCTGAAGGAATCGTTGTACTGAAAGGCGACCTCGACGACGATATCGTCGCGTTCGCCGGATATATACACGGGTTCTTTATGCAGGACGTTCTTGTTCTCGTTCAGGTAGCTGACGAAATGGCGTATACCGCCGTCAAACTTGAATTCAAGCTCCTTGGGCGTGGATAGGCGTTCGTCGCGGAGGATAATGGTTATGCCGGAATTTAGGAACGCCAACTCGCGAATGCGGTTCGCCAGAACGTCGAAGTTATACGTCGTCGTCTCGGTAAAGATCGTATTATCGGCGGCCCAACGAATGGTAGTTCCCCGCTTGTCGGACACACCGAGTCTTTTAACCGGTTCTACCGGGTTTCCTTCCTGATACTTCTGATAATGCTCGTACCCGTCGCGGCAAACGTACGCTTCCATCCAAAGGGAAAGCGCGTTTACGACCGAAACGCCGACGCCATGGAGACCGCCCGATACTTTATAGGATCCTTTGTCGAATTTACCGCCCGCGTGCAAGCGCGTAAGAACGAGCTCAAGGGCGCTAATGCCTTCGACAGGATGGGTATCCACCGGGATTCCGCGGCCGTTGTCCTCTACGCGGACTATATCGTTTTTTTCCAATACGACGAGAATACGGTCGCATGCGCCCGCCATTGCCTCGTCGATACAGTTATCCACGACTTCATAGACAAGATGATGCAATCCATCGGGTCCCGTGGACCCAATATACATACCTGGTCTTTTTCTTACCGCTTCCAGTCCTTTCAGGACCGTAATACTATTTGCTGAGTAGGAAGGCGAATTCATTCTGTATCCTTATATGGTAGAAACACGTAATTTTCATAATACCGTCATTGTCAAAAAAAGTAAAGAAGGGTTATAATGGCGCCCTATGGGTACATGGGATTATGGCATTTTTTGGAAAGAAGCAATCAATCAATTTAAAAACGAGCTCTCGGAACAAGAATTCGCGATGTGGTTCAACATGGAATACGAAACATCGGGCGAATTGTCCATAATTGTCTCCGTACCCTCCGCCTTTTATCGCGATCAAGTTAAGCAACGATACCAGAACAGGATAGAGGCCAAGCTGTTTGATCTTTCAGGTCAGCACATTACCACTGATTTCGAGGTAAAGCAGCGGACGCGAGCCGAACCGCAAGCTAAGGCCGAAACCGTCGAACGCGCCGTACCTTCCGAAACCGCGCAGAGCGGCAAGCATTCTTCCGCTCCAAAGGCCCCCTCTCCGGTCGTTACCGAACGCGCAAACCATCCCCAGCTTAGAAAGGATTACGTATTCGAGAATTTCGTCATTGGGGAAAATAACAAGTTCGCCGCAAACGCCGCGATCGCGATAGCAAAGAACCCCGGAACCGCTTATAACCCGTGCTTGATTTACGGTGGCGTCGGTCTTGGAAAAACGCACCTTATGCAGGCTATCGGAAACATGGCCTGGAAGGAAAAAGGCTGCAAGATCATCTATGTGACCGCCGAAAGCTTTACCAATGAATTCGTCGAGTCGATTAAGAACAACATGACGAAGGCCTTTAAGGATAAGTATCGAACGGCTGATATCCTTCTTATAGATGATATACATTTCCTGCAAAAAAAGAACGAAACCCAGGAAGAGCTTTTTCATACGTTTAACGCGCTGTATGACGCCAATAAGCAGATTATATTCACCTGCGATAGGCCCGTATCCGAGCTAAAGAATCTATCCGAGCGCCTAAGATCGAGATTCGAGCGTGGATTGAACGTTGACCTTCAGCCGCCAAGCTATGAAACCCGCTGCGCCATTCTTTCCAAAAAGGTTGAATCTCGCGGTGTCTCATTACCTCCCGAGGTCATAAATCTTATCGCGAAGAATATATCATCCAACGTCCGAGACCTCGAGGCTTCGTTAACCAAGCTTATTGCGTACGCCGAATTGACCCAGAGAGAGGTTACGCTTGAAACCGCGCAACAGCAGCTTCGCGACTCCTTTGGCGCGCCTAAGCAGAATAACGTAACCATCGAAACGATCCAAAAAGTCGTCGCTGAATACTTTTCCCTGTCTTTTAACGATTTGAAGGGTAAAAAGCGAACAAAAGCCATATCCTTCCCCCGACAGTTAGCCATGTATATAGCCCGTGAGATAACCGAATACTCCACGACCGAATTAGGCATGGAATTTGGAGGAAGGGATCATACTACCGTTATGCATGGCTGCCAAAGCATCGAGCAAAGACTAAAAGCTGAGCCTTCCCTTGAATCGACCATTCAGAAACTGACTAAAATGGTTAAAGACTACAATAGTTAAAATAGTTTTATTCTTGTTTATTCTATGCTAGTATCATGTGTATAGCGTGTGGAGAATACGCCGTACTGTGGATAAGTGGAAAACGGTGTATCCAAATAACGGTACTTTACGTATAGCGTAAATCGTTATTCCATAAATATTTAGATAGGTTATTAAGATATTAACCGACTCTATTACTATCACTATTAATATCTATATATATTAATATATATAAGACTTGGAGGAATCATGAAATTCAGTTTTGATCGCGATGCTCTTCTGAAGGAAATCGCCATTGCCCAGGAAATAATCGCAACAAAAAACGCCATTTCCATACTTTCAAACGTACTTCTTGAAGCCCAGAACGGTAGCCTTACGATTAAGGCAACCGACATCAAGGTTAACTTTGAGACAAAGATTCCCGTTGATATCTCGGAACCGGGTTCAACAACCGTATTTTGCGATAAGTTTATGAGCATCATTTCTTCATTGCCTTCCGGAGAAATCGAATTTGATCAAAATGACATTAAGATCAATATTCGCTCCATTACCAAAAAAGCTAAGTTCCAGCTTAAAAGCATAACCAGCGATAAGTTCCCCGAATTCACCTCTCCGAGTAATCTTTCGTTCTTTGACGTAACGGTCAAGGAATTCAAGGAGATGATAGGCCAGACCGTTTTCTCCGTTTCCGACGACGAAACTCGTTATTTCATGA
>DAOPXQ010000091.1:0-8588 GCA_035352395.1 Treponemataceae bacterium
ACGCGATTGATTTTTACCTTGGTGCCTTCGCGGGGACGCATGACCCGCGCGTCTCGTACGTGATCATGAATCTCCTTGCCCTCGCTACCTTGGCCGCGCTTGCCCTCCTATTCGACTTCGTCGCGTATATTACCAAGCTTGAGTACTCGCGCGCGGCCCATGCCTTGTTCGCGGGTCAATCGTTCGTGGTATACGTCGCCTGCGTCGCCGTCCCCCTGTTCGTCGACGGGAATCGAGCCGCGTACGGCTTCGCGATATCCGCGCTCGACGGGGCCGCGTGCATCTTCGTCGCGACCTGCGTCGCGCTTGCCCGCCGATCGAGGGTTGAGCTGAGAGAGCGGGCGCTCGTCACGCGCTGCGCGATCTTTATTCTCGTGTGGCTCGTCTTCGACGTTGGGAACGAGATTTCCGCGTGGAGCGCCGTGTTCGGACTTCCGCAAATGGCGATGTCGCCCTTTTTTCTCTTGATACTCAGCGTGTTGACGGTTATTTGCGGCTCACGCGAGACGCGTGTGAACGTTGAACAGGCGGACGCCGCGTCGGCACGGGAACGGGGGGGACTGGCTTGCGTCGACGCACTTGGGCTTTCATCGCGTGAGGTCGAGGTTTTCGCCCTGCTCGTACAGGGACTCGAGAATGCCCATATTTCCGAGAGGCTTTTTATCTCCCATCATACCGTAAAGAACCACGTTACCAATATTTACCGAAAGGCCGGAGTGAAGAATCGTCTGGAATTGATGAATCTGTTCGCCCTGCGGGCTACGGGAATCGTTTCCCGGGAATAGAGTCCCGCTGGATCGGTACCTAAAACAGGAATCGCGGGCGATGTCACAGAGGCCTTTCTACGGCATTCTGTTCGTATTCTAATATTTGGAACGGGGGATTTTGGCATGGATAATTCGAAAGCGCGCGGTCGTTTTGCCCATATCGACGACGCGAGGTCGTTGGTCATTTTTATCGTGGTTCTGGTGCACGCGAGCGTGACGTACAGCGGGATAGGCGGATGGTACGTGGTCGAGAATCGCGGCAAAGCGCTTGGCGCCGCGTCGTACGCGATCATGGGGCTGTTCAATTCGTTCAATCAGGCATGGTTCATGGGAATCATGTTTTTCTTTGGCGGCTATTTCGCCCGAGAGGCGCTCGCCCGGAAGGGCGCGTTTTCCTTTATCCGGGATCGGACTGCGAGGCTGGGCATTCCGCTCTTTGCGTTCATGTTTATCGTGACCCCTTTTTTGATGTACTACCTTATCAATCCTACTATCTATCAACCAATGGGATCTTTCGCGTCGCTGTACGTGACGAGGTATCTGGGCGAATTGATGTTCATCGGGGCGAGTGGCCCGCTTTGGTTTGCGGCAACGCTCCTTGTATTCAGCCTTGCTCTCGTGGCGACGGTTGCCATCCGCGGGCGTTTGACGCGCCGCGTTGGGAATTCGGGCCGTGCGCCGTCCACCCGCGCAATTTTCGCACTGATTGGAGTCATTGCCGCGATCGCGTTCGTCATTCGCGTGTTTTTACCGATCGGGACGTCCTTCTTCAATTATCAGTTTTGCTTTTTTGCCTCGTACGTCGCTTTGTTCGCGTTGGGCTCGCTCGGGTATTCGCGAGGATGGTTTGCCGCGCTGACGTCGTGTAAGGGCTCTCGTTGGCTTACGGCGGCTTTGTGCGTGGGAATCCCCCTGTGGGTGATTATCTGCGTGGCGGGTGGCGCGCTAACCGGGGATATGGGTTCTATTAGCGGTGGTCTCACCTGGCAGAGCGCAGCGTACTGCGTTTGGGAGTCCTTTACGGCGGTTGCGATGAGTCTGGGGCTTACCGCGGTACTCGCGAATCGAAGCCGGCAGGGCGGGGCGGTCTCCTCGTTCCTCGCGCGAAATTCCTTCAGCGTGTATTTTTTTCATCCGGTTTTTTTGATCGCCCTGACGCGGCTTTTGCATGAGTGGGCGCTTCCTCCTCCGCTGAAGGCGCTGACCGTGGGGATGCTCGCGTATCTCGCGACGCTCAGCTTTTCCGCGCTCGTGGTACGCAGGATTCCCTGGGTAAAAAAGTATTTTTAAGGGTTTGAGTCTTAGCGGCGCGCTTGCCTAGCGCCGATCTGTCGGTTGAGGTTTACGCCCTCGCCCGCGGCCCGGCCGCGATGGTAGGAGTCCGCGTCCACGCGACGTCCGCCTCGCTTCGCCTTCGTCTCGCCGTATTTTGACTTGATGTACGCGTCGTTCTCGCGTTCGGAGGACACGGACATCTGGACCATGAGCGCGCGGTCGTTCGCGGTAGCGCTATCGTCGCTCGCGGTCGACGTTTGACGCGGGGATTTCGCGCTTCGCTTTTTGCCGGCCGCGTCGTCATTCGCGTCGCCGCACCACGTCGCGCCGTCTTCCGATTCCGTAAGCCGCTCCCCGATGCGCTCGACGACGCCGACTTTAAAACTGTCCAGGTGATAGACCTCTTTGCCGTGCGCGCGGCCAAGCTTGAGGACGGTAAGGTGTAAGTAATTAAAAAGCTCGGCGGCGGCGACCGTGTTTATCTCGCGCCCGATGATGAGCACCTGCGAGGTATCGCCGCGCGTGACGTGCAGCGCCTGCGTAAACGTGGCGCGCGTGACGACCCATACCAGGTGAGACTCCCACGCGCGAAGGCGGCGCTTCTCGAGGAGCACGCCCTCGACGACCTCGGTCTCCTTCGTTTCGACGTCCGAGATCGAAAGGCCGTATCGGGCGAGAAGCATGCGCGCTTTCGCGAGGGCGCTCGCGGCCTCGGCCTCGCTCGGCGACTCGCCGAGCGCCATGAGTTTTTTTACCTTCGCGAGAATCTCGTCCGTCGCCTTGTCCATGATAGGACAGGATTATATCGGCTTGGCTAACGGTTGGGAATACCGCCGACGTGGGGGTAGCGCGCGACCTTAAGGCGCGCGCGAAGGGGGAGCGGGCGCGATATCCCGCAGATTTGCCGCTCGGCGATCAGGCGCTCCGGCGCGAGCCTGATCGTTCCCCCTCCTTTCAATTTATTGTGCCGGTCGGTCGACTGCGGGAATCAGGGCGTCGACGATGTTGGGTTTCCATTGGGCGGCCGCGTGGTCGTATGCGCCGAGGCCCGCGCAATATTCCCAGTAAGCCCAACTCATGCCGCGCCGCTCTGCCTCGCGCGCGATGAAGCCGGTCCAGGCCTTTACGTTCGAGGGCTTAGCGTACACGGGGTAGACGCCGAACTCGCCGAGGTATACCTCGTAGCCGTTCGCCTTCCAGGAGTCGGCGAGCGCGAAGATGCCGGTAAGTTCGTCGAGCTCAGTCTGCGTTCCCGTCCAGGTGGTTCCAATCCACGCGCTCGAATCTTTCGCCCATTCCGCGCCTTGGTGGGTAAAGCGAAACGGGTCGTAGCAATGCACGGTGACGATCGTGTTGGCCGGGGTGCACTCAGGCGGCAGCGAGAGGTCGGCGAGACCGAAGAACCCGCCCCATTTCGCGGTGCCGACCATGATCTTTCTGTTCGCCTGCGTCGCGCCGTTGTCAGTCCAGATGACTTTCGCAAGTTCCGCGACGATCGCGTTCCACTCAGTCGCGCCGACGGTCGCGTTCGGCTCGTTAAGGAGCTCGAAGACGAGTACGTCTTTGGCGTACAGAGGATCCGTTTCGGGGAAGGCGTCGCAGAGCTGGTCCCAGATCGCCTTGAGCCGCTCGCGGTGTCCGGGTAGCGCGGTCGCCGGGTCGGAGAACATCTCGCTGTAATGGTGGACGTTGAGCACGACGATGAGGTTCGCCGCGCGTGCGTAGCCGACGACTTCCTTGACGCGGGCCATGAACTCAGGTTTGATCGTGTAGGGCGCGGTGGGGCTCGCGTGCGCGCTCCATTTAACCGGGATGCGCACGTTCTTGAACCCGAGCGCGGCCATCCGGGTAAAGTCGTCCTGCGCGGCGATCACGCCGCCGTTCCAGTTTCCCTCGCCGGTTGGATAGGTCGTCGTGGGCGGGGCCTCGAGGAAATTCCCCAGGTTGATGCCCCGGTCGAGGAAGGTGTCGGCGTTGTCGTAATCGTATTTGTCCGTGTAGTAGCTTGGGTCGAGCGCGACTGCGTCGACCCCGTTGCCCGTGGCGCAACCGACGGGGAGAAGCGCGGCGGCGATCGCGATCGCGCCGCATAGCGCTGCGGTCGCGATTCGAGCGGTGCTGTTTCGTGCGTGTTTCATGCGGGGATTATACCATGGATCGCGCCCTCTATGGGACGGTTTGCCCTTTGCGAAAAGAAGTCGCGTGCCCTAGACTAGTATTCTGGGTATGAACGCGGCGCAAAAACGTGAGTCAACGGCATGCCGATAATGGTCGGGCATTCGAGGGAACAGGATACTACGCTTGCCCTTCGCGAGACGGTTGCGCAAATTAAGCAGCCCGATATCGCCTTTATCATGCTGTTTTGCTCGGTTAATCACGACCTTGACGCGCTTTCCCGAGGGCTTACCGACGCATTTTCCGGGATCCCCGTAATCGGCTGCACCACCGCGGGAGAGATCGGGCCCCTTGGGCATACGTCGGGGGGCATGGTCGCGGCGAGCTTTCCGTCCGCGGAGTTTACGCTCTCGAGCGCCGCGTTTACCGACGCCCAGGCGCGCGACGGCCATTCCATGCGCGCGATCGTCGCCGACGCGAAGTCTCGCATGGGAACGCTTCCCCGGCGTTTCGCCATACTGTTCGTCGAGGGGCTTTCCGGGATGGAAGAGATCATCTCGCAGGCATGTCAGAGCGAGTTTGGCGAGATCCCCGTCCTGGGCGGTTCTTCCGGGGACGACGAGCGGTATTCCGCGACGTATGTCCTCCACGAGGGCTCGTTTCGCCTCGGGCAGACCGCGATCGCGGCGATTTCCACGACTCACTCTATACGGCCGTTCCAGATGCGCCCGTTCTTCAGCGCGGGCGACCCGCTCGTCATAACCGAGGCGGATCCCCGGCGACGCGTCATCGTGGAGATCAACGGGCATCCGGCGAGCCATGAGTACGCCCGCGTCCTTGGCGTCGATCCGGCGGCCCTCACTCCCGAGCGCTTCGCGAACGCCCCGCTCATCGCGAGGATTAACGGGGTCGACTTCGCGCGCGCGATCAGGTCGGCGAACGCGGACGGAAGCCTGACACTCTATTGCGCCATCGACCAGGGCTTGGTCCTTCGGGTCGGGCGCATCGGTGGCGACGAATTCATCGTGCTGCTCCTTGAGCCCGAGAGCGAGGGCGCCTGCGAGGCGACGCTTCTGCGCATCGTTGACGCGATTAGGAAACCCTATGCGCTCGATGGCGCGGAATCGTGCGAGATCAGCGTCAGTATCGGTTATACGATATTCCCGGAGGATAACGCGATGCCGGCCGAGCTGCTCGAGCACGCCGACGGCGCGCTCTATGACGCGAAAAGAAACGGTAAGAACAGGCTGGCCCGTTTCTCGCCGTGACGCGGGGTTAGTCTTCGCGCGCGGAGGGGGCGTTCGGCCCGATCGGCGTGCCTTGACCGGCCGGACTATCGGCGTCTCCCGCGTCTCCCGCGGCGAGCCGGGCGAGAGCCGCGATGTCCGTCGCCGAGCCGACCTCATGCGCGGGAGTTCCCGTTTGCGCGCGCGCGTCGCGTTCCGCCTTCCGCGCCTCGACGAGGGCCGGGACGGCTTGCGCGATTTCCCGCGCGGCTTCCTCGCCGACGGCTATCGCCTTCGCGATTTCGGCGACGCCGTCTTCGCGCGCCGCGGCTTCCGCGAGGCCCTCAAGTCCCCCGAACCGCTCAAGCAGCTTAGTCGCCTTTTTCGGCCCGACTCCGGGCAAGGATTCGAATATGAGCTTCGTGTTTTCCTTCGTGCGGAGGCGCTGGTTCCGCGTCGTCGCGAACCGGTGCGTCTCGTCGCGCACGCGCTGCAGGAGCCTGAGCGCGTCCGAGCGGCGCGGCAGGCGGAGCGGCGTCGAGTTTCCCGGCAGGTACAGTTCCTCGTCCTGTTTCGCGAGTCCGACGATCGGGATCTCGGCGCCGAGCGCGTCGAGCACTCCCTTGACCGCGTTGACCTGTCCGATGCCGCCGTCGATCATGATGAGGTCCGGAAGCTCGTCGCCCTCGTTTATGAGGCGCGAGTAGCGCCGCGTCGTGACCTCGCGCATGGAGGCGAAGTCGTCGATGACGCCGTCGGTCGTGCGGAGGCGGAACATCCGGTAGTTCTTGCGGTCGGGGTTTCCGTCGCGGAACGAGATGAGGCTCGCCACGGGGAGCCTTCCGCCGATATGCGCGATGTCGAAGCCCTCGATGCGCGAGGGTAGGGTCGGAAGCCCGAGTACTTTCTTAAGCTCCTCGAGCGCGGGGAAGTCGCCGTGCTCGCGAAGGCGCCGCGCGGCGTCCGTTTTCGCGTTGAAGCGCGCCATCGCCATCGCGGCCCGGTGGCGCCGGCCCTCGGGCGTGTGGTTGCCCGCGGGAATGTGCTCGCCTGTGGGATTTTGCTCGCCCGCGGGAAGTTGGTTGCCGGCGGCATATTTCCCGGCTGGTTCGGCGACCGTATCGCCGGAAGATTCGCCGGAAGATTCACCGGTTGGCTCGTCCTCGATCGCGATCGCCTCGATTTGAACCTCGACGCCCAGGGCCTCGCGGAACCAGCGTTCGGCGAGGGCGAGCCCGCTCATGGTCGGAACGAAGATGCGCGGCGGGACGCGGGTGGGGTCGGTATAGTAGGCCATGAGGAATTCGGGGATGATCTCTTCCTCGTCCTTGAGGCTACGCACGCGGTAGAGGTCGCGGCCGACGAGCCGTCCCGAGCGCATTTGAAGGACGGCGAAGGTGACCATGATTCCCTCCGCGGCCCACGCGACATAATCGCGCGATTCGGGGTCCATGTCGACGACGGCGTTTTGCTCGCGGAGCTCGCCGATCGCCCCGATGCCGTCGCGAATGCGCGCGGCCCTCTCGAACATCAGCGTCTTTGCGGCGTCGCGCATCATCGCGTTCAGCCGATCGAGCGCGGGCCCCTGGTCGCCGTCGAGCAGTAGCAACAGTTCTTCAAGCTCGCGCGCGTATTCTTCCTCGGAGATCTTGCCGCAGCAGGGGGCGCCGCACCGGCCGATGTGATAGTACATGCAGGGCGCGCCGCGCGCCTTGAGGGTTTTGCACTGGCGGAGCCGATAGTTCCGCTTCACGAATTCCAGGAAGCCGTCGATCGCGGGGACGTTGGGGAAGGGCCCGAAGTATCGCGCCCCGTCGTTTCTGATCGTGCGCGTGCGGAATACGCGGGGAAATTTCTCGTTCGTCACCTTGATTACGGGATAGGTCTTTCCGTCCTTCAGATTGATGTTGTATCGGGGTGACCATTTCTTGATCAGCGTGTTTTCAAGTAGAAGAGCTTCATATTCGTTTTCCGTGGTGATATATTCTATGGAATTCGCGCGGGAAACGAGGATTCTGGTTTTTATGTCGCGATTGGAGGTAAAGTAGGATGAAAGGCGGTTTTTTAGGTTTTTCGCCTTCCCGACGTAGATCACGCAACCCGTCTCGTCCTTCCATTGGTAGACTCCGCTCGATTTCGGGGCGGCTAGGGCGGTCTCATGGAGCCTTTTGCGGGTTTCCGTCTCCTCTTTCATCGAAAGTATCATACCATTCTGCCGATACTCTGATAAGTACCATTATGCATACACATTTATCGATTAAGATCATCGCGGCGATCGCTCTTTTAGCGGCGCCCATATCCCTCTTTTCGGAAGGGGCGACCGTCATCATCGGCGGCGCCTCCGGTTGGCCGCGCCTGTCGTTCGAATCGGGCCTCGCGCGCGGAAAGGGTCGGCTTGGCAGGGAAGCGCTCGTGCTTTCGACGTCGGAGCCGAAGGCCGTTGATTCTGGCGCGCGAACCGTCACGTCCGCCGCGCGAGCTGGGTCGCAAGCGGCTTTGCGGGCCGATCTCGAGCTTTCGTTCGACGGCGGCTCGTTCGCCGATAAAACGGGAAACTACGTGGTGAAGTCGAATGGGCTTCGCGCCGTCGGGCAATCGAAGGCGCGTCGGGGAACCGGGGCCGCGATCTGCAATACCGACGGCAAGGGGCTCGTGCTTCGCGGCATGGACGGAAGCCTGTTTGCGCAATCGGGCGAGTCGGGCTCGTTCAGCGTCGAGTTCTGGCTATTCCCCGCCGTTACGGAGAACGGGAGCAATCTCTTTGAGTGGCGATCTTCCCGTACCGGCACGTCCGGCTCGGTATATCAGTTTATCCGCGCGAGCATGTTCCGAAATCGGCTTGACTGGACCTTCTCCAAGCTCTGGGTGCGGACGGACGGCTCGCCTATCGACGTTACCCTTGAAGGCCGCAAGAACATCATACCGAACTCGTGGAGCCACCATGAGCTTTCGTACGACGCGGACTCAGGGATGCTCGAGTATCGGCTGAACGGTTCTGTCGAGGCGATTACCTTCGTCACGTCCACGGGGCGCGAGTCCGGCGACGTGTATCCCGCCCTGTTCGGCACTCCCTCGGACATCGAGATAGCGGCGCGGTACTCCGGCCTTATCGACGAGTTCAGGATATTCAGGCGCCCCGCTCCGGAGGACAGCCTTCAGCGGCTTCATGACGTGATGGACGCGTACCCCTCCGCCGGCGGCAGAT
>DAOPXQ010000092.1:0-8573 GCA_035352395.1 Treponemataceae bacterium
GCGGCGCTCGAGCGCGTCGAGGAGCTTGAGTCCTCCGGAAAGGCGATGGTGCTCAGGCCTTCCCCTCAGCCAGGACTTAAGCGACTGGAACGCGACCCCGCGACGCTCAACGGCCTCCACGCGAGCGGTTACGCGGACGCGCTGGCCTCGCTCGCGCGGCTCAAGGCGTTCGTGTCATGAAGTCCCATAGATCGACCGATGGTTTCTCGCGCCTGCAGGAAGGCCTGACGGGCGAGCGAACGCTGATCGGCGCCAAGTATATGGATGACCCGAAAATGCTTCGGGCGTACCTCGACTACTATTGGCCGGTGTCGCGCGAACAGGCAAGGCGAGCGCTCTCCGTGATCGCGAAACTTGGCGGATGTCGCGTCGCCTCGGTCATCGACGTCGGTTCCGGTCCCGGCCCCGTCGCCGCGGCGTTCGTCGAGGCGGGTTCAACCGAGGTATTCCTGCTCGACCAAAGCCGCGCCGCGCTCGATCTCGCGCGCTCGGAGATTAAGTCCCGCTGCGGGAAGAACGGCTCGACCGCCACCGTGTCCGCGCTCGCGTGCGACGTGACCCGACCCGATCCCGCGAGCATCGGGCTTTGGGGCCGCGCGGATTGCGTGAGCTTCGGCCATTCCATCAACGAGTTTTGGTCCGGTAAGCCCGATCGCGTCGCGCGGCGCGCCGACCTGATAGTGGAATACTCAAAGGCGCTCGCGCCCGGGGGAACCGTGCTCGTTATCGAGCCCGCGCTTCTTTCGACGAGTCGCGACCTCCTTGCCACGCGCGACGAGCTCGTTGAGCGCGGGTGGACGGTACTCGCCCCCTGCGCGGGCCGCGAGCGGCTTCCCTGTCCAGCGGTTTCCGCGGGCGAGGGGCAGACGTGCCATGAGGACGTCGCGTGGGAGATGCCAAAGGGCGTCGCCGATCTTTCCGTCTCGCGCAACATCGATAAAGAGTATTTAAAGATGACCTGGTTTCTGTTCGCCCCGCCGTCCGGCGAGATAAATATCACCGCGACGCCCGATGGCGCGCGAGATGGCGCGCGCGGGACGATATACCGCGTCGTTTCCGAGGCAATGCTCAATAAGGGCGGACGCCTGAGGCGCCTGGTGTGCGGCGCGTCGGGAAGGTTTCCCGTGTCCGTCGCGGCGGAAAGTCCCGACCGCGAAAGGACGGGTTTTGACGATCTGGGACGCGGGGATTTTATTACCGTGGACAAGCCCGAGATCCGCGAGAACGGATGGGGAATAGGACACGCGACCGAGATACGCAAACAAGGGGACGCGCCATGAACGTGATTCTGTACGGAACGAAGAAGTGCGCCGAGACGCGCAAGGCCGAGCGATACCTGAAAGAGCGGAAGATCGAGTTCCAGTTTCGGGATATCGGCGAGAAACCGCTTACCGAAGGCGAACTCAAGAACATCGCCGCGGGCCGCGATCCCGCGGCGCTTCTCGACACCGGGTCAAAGTCGTATATCAAGAAGGGTTTCGCGTTCATGGAGTTCGACGCCCTCGAGGAAATCCTCGCGAACCCCGGACTCCTCGTGACGCCGATCGTGCGGATCGACCGGAAGTATTTCATCCGGCCGATTATGGAAGATCTATCCTTATAGTCCCTCGCATATTCCCGCGAGTCGCCTGATTCCCTCGTTGATCAGCTCCGGGGTTGAGTTCGAGAAATTGAGGCGCATGTTTCCCTCGCCGCCGCCTTCCGGGAAGAAATCCTTGCCGGGCACGAAGGCGACTTTGCTCTCGATCGCCTTGGGCAGAATGCCCGCCGCGTCGAAGCCGCGCGGCCCCTGAACCCACAGAAAGAGCCCTCCCTCCGGATGCGTCCACGAAAAGACGCTTGGCATGTATTTCTCGAGCGCCTCATCCATGACCGCGTACCGCGCGCCGTAAGCCTTGCGAACTTTTTCCACGTGCGCGTTTGAGTCGAAATCGCGAAGGTATCGTTCGAGCACCATTTGGTCGAAGCTCGACGTGTGCAGGTCCGCGGCTTGTTTCGCGATTATCAACTTCTCGCGGATCTTCCCGGACGCGACGATCCATCCCGTGCGGAACCCCGGCGCGACCGTCTTTGAGAAGGTGCTCAGGTAGATAACCCTTCCCGAGGCGTCGAACGATTTGATCGGCGGTATGTCCCTTCCCCGATAACGGATCCTTCCGTAGGGATCGTCCTCCACAATAATGAGATTCCGCTTTTCGGCCACGTCGTAGAGCTTTCTCCGTCGCGCGGCCTCGAGCGTGCGGCCCGTGGGGTTCTGGAAGTTCGGGATCACGTAGATGAATTTAACCGAGCCGTCCGCGGCGAGTTCGTCCACCGCCTCGGGGATGATTCCGCCGTCGTCGGTCGGGACCGCGCGGAACCTCGCCTGAAAGCACTGAAACGCCTGGATGGCCGCGAGGTATGTCGGGTTCTCGGTGAGGATGACGTCGCCCGGGTCGAGGAATACCTTGCCGATAAGGTCGAGGCCCTGCTGCGAGCCCGTGGTGACGAGGATCTGGTCCGTTGCGCACGCGGTGCCTCGATTCGCCATGTCGCGCGCTATCCATTCGCGCAGGGCGGGAATGCCCTCCGTTATGCCATATTGAAACGCGCGCGGTCCGCAGTCGCATAGTACGCGCTCCGCCGCTATGCGGATATCCTCGACGGGAAATAGTTCGGGCGCGGGGAGTCCTCCCCCGAAAGAGATGATGTCGGGGCGTTCCGTGGTCTTCAGAATCTCCCGAATCGATGAGGGCTTCATTACCGACATGCGTGTCGCGAATCGCGTTTCCATGGCTTCTCCTTTTGGCGTTCGTAGGATCGACACCATTCTAGTAAGGTGTTATAGTACAGACAAGCCTAAACTGGGGGTGTTTGTATGGGTTCTGTAGTAGTACAGGTTAATCATCGCTCTGACGTACCGATTCGATCGCAGATCGCGGACGCGTACGCCGCGGCCATTCGGGACGGCAAGCTGAAGGGCGGCGGCAAAATGCCCTCCATCAGGGCTCTCGCCTCCAGATTGGGCATCAGCCCCGCGACGGTCGTCGCCGCTTACCGCGAGCTTGTCTCCCGGGGTCTCGTGACGGCGGCTCCGCGTTCCTCGTTTTGCGTCGCCGGTAAGGCTCCCTCCGAGGGAGTCCCTCGCGCGATTCTTCCGCTTAATAAGATTGAGCCGAACCTACGATTGCATCCCGTCGCCGCGATGGGCTCGCTTATCGGGCAGGTCGCCGAGGAGGACCCGCTCGCCGGCGGATACGAGGATTATCGAGGCAACGCGCGGCTCTTGGAGGCGATCGCCGACCTTGACCGCGAGCTTGGGATCGAGTCCGAGCCGAAAGGCGGGATGCTCGTTACTTCGGGATGCCAGCAGGCCATATCCCTTACGGCGCGCGCGTTTCCGCGCGGCGCGCGGATCGCCGTCGAGGATCCCTGCTATCCGGGGGCGCGTCTCGCGTTCGCCGGCGCGGGAGCGGAGATCGTTCCCGTCGCGATGGGCGATGACGGTCCGAGCGGCGCCGCGCTGAGAGAAATAAGCAAGGCGGGAAAGGTCGCGCTGTTCTACTGCTGCCCCACGTACGGAAACCCGTCGGGTCGGTCCTGGAGCGTAGACGCTCGATCGCGCGTGCTCGCCGCGGCGAAAGCGGGCGGGTTCATGATATTCGAGGACGATTTTTTAGGGGACCTTGATTACGAGGACGAGGGCCTGCCCCGGCTCGCCGCGATGGCGCGCGAGTACCCGGGCGTTCGCGTGATCCGCGCCCGCACGTTTTCAAAAACGCTGCTGCCGACCCTAAGGATCGCGGGCGTCAGCGGCGATCCCGATTTTATCGCCCGGCTTCTCTCTTTGAAAATTCTGGATGACGTTGGATGCTCCGCGTTTTTGCAAAGGGCTTTGGCGCGATTTATCGGGGACGGTTTATACGAGGAGCACCTCGCGCGCGTGAAGCCGCATTATCGCGAGCTTCGAGGCGCGTTGCGTTCCGCGCTCTCAGGCTCGCCGGGCGGTTTTTCGTTCGGCGACCCAAAGGCGGGACTGTGCCTTCTCGCCCATATCCCGGAGGGCATCGACTCGACGCGGCTCGTGCCCGAGTGCGCCGCGGCGGGCGTCCCCCTTTGCGCGGGCAGCGACTATTTCTCGAGGCCCTCGGACGGGGCGGGCCTAATCCGGATCGGATTCGGCGCGCTCGACGTCAACGAGGTCCCGCGGGCCGTGGCCGCGCTAGAGCGCGCGGTCATCGCGTCCCGCGGATTCTCGCAGATCCATTCCGTGGTGTAGCCTTAATCCGTCTCGGTAATGGCTCCGTACTTGTTGCAAAGATAGTTATTAATCGAACTGATCTCCCCCGGTTCGAGCGGCTCATTGTACATGATGATCTCGGCTATTTCCCCTTGGAAAGGCGCGGCCGCTCCGGACGCAGACCCGATGTATAGTAAGTAGATGTTGTTGTTGTATCCCGTGCTTCCCGTGGCGATTCGGTTCTGTAGGTAATAGGAACTGCACGCCGCCGACCGCGCCCAGTCATTTGATTTGGTGAGCGGGTTCACAATGCCTGGTTTACTGGGGTCGTCGACGCGGAGTCCGTAAGATCCGTAAGTCGGGTATGTCGCGCTCGTAATGGAGGTTCCGCTCGCGTAAAAGAACGTAAGGTCCTTTTGCTTGTTGTTGATAACCATGCTTACGTTCGCCGCGGGCGACACGACGCTCTGGTTGTAGTACATGCAAAACGCGTAGGTCGTGTTTGCCTGTACCTGCTTAGCGAGCGAGTCGACCGGCGAACGGGCGATGGAGCCCGCCGCGGTATAGCCCAATACGTTGAACTTGTACTGGAGTCGCCTGTTCGCCGACGACTCCGATCCAGTCGCCGTGTAGAAGCCGTCATCCGTATCGAGGTACCAACCGCCCCAGCCGAGGGTCGGGTAGACGTAGCTGCTGCCATAGTACGCGGTTAAGACGTAACGCGAGGCTTCTATGCTCGAGGTTTTAAACGCGACGAAGGTAGTCGTTCCCGTGGAGGTCGTAAGGAACTTCTCCGTCGAGGTTCCTACGACCATGCACTCCTTGTTCGCCGTGCCAGACCAGGTCAGCGACGGTCGTCCGTTGATGCCGTTCGGGTTGTACGCGGGGTTAAGACCGCTTACGGAGCCCGCGTTGTTGCCATTACCGCTCGAGTCCTTCCACGCGTTGACCGTTACCGTCGAGCCGACGGTGAGCGTGTCCGCCGCGTCGATGCGGTCGGCGCGAAGCCAGAGCGTAGGCGTCCTGTTAAGCGAGCTTGGTTGGGCGAATCCCGAGCCGGTCACGTACAGGTCGTACGCTCGCCCGAATTTGTCCGCGAGGACGAGATGCGCCTCGTCCCAGTTACCCTCAGGCGTGTAGGAAAGGGTGAGATTGCCGGTACCGCCCGCGGCGATCGTGAGCGGGTAAGTCGTTTTGTCGGAGTACGCTGAAGAGCCAGTAAGCGCGCCCGATTTAATGACGATCGGCGCCTTGCCGTTGTTCGTGAGCGTAATCTCCTTCTCCGTGGATGCCGTTACGCCCCCGAAGTCGTATCCGCGCATCGTGAGTTTGTACGCGAAGCTGTTCGCGAAGCTCATGTTGATCGACGCGTTTCCTCCCGCGACGTAGAAGGTCTTTGAGCCGTCTCCCGTCGTTATCGTTATCTTCGCGGACGCCGACGCGGCCCTGTCGGATTGAACGAGCGTAAACGTGGTAGACGTGTTGCCCGCGAGGACCATGCCCTCCGCGGGGGCGTCCGCGACGGAGATCGCGTCCTCGTTGCCGGAGACGATCGTCACGAGCGTAAGATTGCCCGCGCCTTCGTTCTTAATGGTGAAGGTTCTCGAAAGGGTTCCCGAACTTACGTAGCCGAGGTCGAGATAGCCTGTTGCGGGTACCTCGACCGATTCGAAATCGTATACCTTGAGTATGCCGTTCTGCCTGTCCTTCGAGGATAGCTTCAGCTTGAAGCTCGCATTGTTCGAGGCGTTAGAGATAACGCTAAGCGTCGCGGTCGCCGCCTTGGTTCCGTCGAGCCGCTTGATCTTGAGTATCTCCGAGCCGCCCGGCGCGATGGCCTTGCCCTGCGGATTAGTCGAGATGGCGAAGTCGCCCTCGTTGCTCGATATGATGTCGCCGAGCGTGAGCGTCTTCTGCCCGACGTTCTTGACCGTGAAGGTTTTCTCTATCGCCACCGCGGTCTCCGCGTAGCCGAAGTCGTAAGCCTGCGTGTCTCCGCTGACCATCGTCGTCCCGTCCGCGTCGTACACGGCGATGATCGGTGCCGCGTTATCTATTACGCGCGTGCA
Source organism: Treponemataceae bacterium (assembly GCA_035352395.1). GTDB lineage: Bacteria > Spirochaetota > Spirochaetia > Treponematales > Treponemataceae > Teretinema. The sequence continues at coordinate 6,289 of DAOPXQ010000092.1, forward strand.
TTTGAGCGTGAGCGATATATGCCTCGTCTTGCCCGAGGCGGTATAGGCCACGTCGAGGGTCGCCGTGGAGGTCTCGGCCGCGGTGTCGGAGAACGCGACGTAAAGGCCCGTGGAGTCGGTCGGGGCCAGCGTCGTATCCTCGTAAAAGCCCGTTACGGGGAATCTCGCGGGGTCGCTTGAGGTTACGGAGTTAATGACGATATCGCTCGACGCGGACGAGTTCCGGATCACGACGCTTTCGCTGTCGCCTTTATCCGCGTACGTCTTCGCGAGCGTTATCGTCGTTCCCGAGGCGTATTGATTGTCGGCGTACCATATTTGCGCTTGGTCCGGCGGCGGATAGGTCGAGTCGAGCACTTCCTGATTAGGCGTTACGGAACACCCGGCCGCGAGCGCGAGCGTCGCCAGGGCGGCGATCGAGCGGGCGATCTTCGCGAGCTTAATGGCATGATTCGTGGTTTGCATGTCTTTCTCCCTACACGATGTTGTCGAGGATCTTGACGATCTCGGCGTCGTAGTGGTTGGCGTGCTCATAGAGCTCGCGGATCGCCGAATCGCGGTCCTTGATGTCCTTATAGTTGCGACTCGAGACGAGTGCCGTGTATGTCTCCGCGATGCGAAGGACGCGCGCGATGTACGGAATGACGGCGTCCTTGAGACCCTTGGGGTATCCCGTACCGTCGAGGTTCTCGTGATGCATTGAGACCCCGTCCTTGAACAGGTTCCTGTTTTTCTCATCGATGAAAAAAACCATGTTGGTGCCGATCGTCGTGTGCGTCTTGATCGTCGCGAACTGTTCCTCGCTGATGTGCTCGGAGCGGAGGATGACGGGGTCGATGTTGAGGAACCCGATGTCGTAGACGAGACCTACCGTATAGAAAAGCAGGCTGTCCTGCTCGGAATATCCAAGGCTCTTCGATATTTTATAAACGAGTTCCGCGACGCGCTTAGACGCGTTTTTCCGGTTGGTCGCGACGTCGATCTGCTCTGCGTACGTGAGGCATTTCTCGTAGAGTGCCTTGATCTCCTCCGGGCTATTGCCATCCGGGGGCGAACTCGCGTCCTTTCCCGTTTTTTGCTCGAGCATTCGCGCTCCCGCTCCCGCGCTCGTTCCCGGCAGCGCCTGCATGCCCTGAGAGGCGAAGGGCAGGGCCATCAACGAGAGATCCTGCGCGTTGCGGAGGTTCGTCATCGCCGCGATTGTGCTCTGGAACTGCTCGTGCTGTATTGCCTGCTGCCTTAGGCTCATCATCACGACGATGACGACGCCCGCGAGCACGACGAAGGCGAGGATCGCGAGCCCGACGATAACAGAGGCGCTCGTTTGCGCGACGGCGCGAAACGCCTGTTCCCCGCTTTTATTGCTAAGCTCTATCATGCGCGTCATTTCGTCGCGGAATTTCTTGTCCGACTCCATGCGCTGCGTCTCGAGCTCGACTTGGAGGTTTTGCGAGGCGATGCGCTCGTCGGCGCGCAATTTCTCCCTTCGTTCCTCGAGGCTTCGGTTTTCCGATATGATCTTGTCGATTTCCTTTTGCTGATCGGCGGCCATGCGCTCGCGCTCGGCGCGGAGAGTGGCCTCTTTTTCCTCGAATTCCTTGCGCTCCCGTTGGCGCGCGAGCTCGCGTTCCGCTTCCTTCTTGCGCTCGAGCTCGATGGATTTCTGGATCTCGTCCTGTCGCTCCCGTTCTGCCTCGGCGAGCTTTTTCTGCTCGTCCGCGCGCTTTGCCCAGGAGATGGCGTCCGCGGCCTTTGCCTTGACGGATTGCGGCGCGGCCGATAGGCCTTGCTCAAGGGCAAGGATCCTTTCGGAGTCCTCTTTTTGCCTTAACTCATCGGCCCATCCCGAGACGGCGCGTTCGCAGGCGTCCAAGGCCTCGGCGGGCATTTCCTTTCCGGCGTAGTACCGGACGAGGAACGCGGCGTATGAATAGGCCTTGTCGTATTCGCGTACCAAAACGTGGTTATTCGCCGCGGTAACGGCCTTGGCGACGGCGTCCTGGCCCCAAGATGCCGAGCAGGCGAGAACGATCAGAAACGCGGACGCGAGAAACTTTTTAACGATATTCATTTATTAGCACTCCTGCGAATACTCCGGGCATGAGGAACCATTCGGATTTCGCCCCCGAGACCGAGAGTATTCCGGTAACCGAGGGCGAGACGTAGAATCTCAGCGAGCCGGGACGCCCGAGGAAAATCCTGGACGAGAGTTCCCCGGTAAAGGCCGCGTTGAGGTAGGGCGCGTTCGTCGAACGCGCCGCAGGTCCATGAGCCTTATTGGCGGC
>DAOPXQ010000093.1:0-3635 GCA_035352395.1 Treponemataceae bacterium
GCCTTCGGGGTTCCTTGGGTTCCTGACGGGAAAGGCTTTGGCGAAGCAGAACGTGGTTACCTATCAGGCTATCGAGAAATGCCTTGATTTTTCGGTCATCAAGCGCGCGTTTGAGATCGGCTACGGGCCCGGCGCCGGTATTCAGTATTTCTACGATAAGTACGGAATCGGAATAGACGGGGTAGATTTTTCCCCGACTATGTACAAGGCGGCGACGAAGCGAAACAAGGCGGGGATTAAGCGCGACGCGATCGCGCTCCGTCAGGGCGATTTTCTGGCGATGGAAGATAGCCCGACTCGATACGATTGCGTGTACTTCGCCAACGTGACTTATTTTTGGGATGACCTCCACGGGCCGTTTCGGCGCATTCGGGATATGCTCCGCGATGGCGGGAAGTTGGCGTTTTACATGGCGAACAGTACCTATCTCGAGAGCAATCCCGTAACCCTGACGAACGTCTTCAATCGCTATTCGTATGAGTACGTGAAGGACGTGCTGTCGGATATCGGATTCAAGGACGTGCGGCATCATCGGGTCTTCGCGGACTCCGACGATTTCCTCGCGATCGAGGCGGGTAAATAAGGTGCCTATCGATCTTTCGGGCGGAAACATGAACGCGCCGTCGCTCAGGGACGGCGTGATATACAAGGGCGCGCACGAGGCGAGCGCGAACGTCGACGCGCTGCTTCGCCACGCGCGCGACAAGGGTCTCGATTGGGTTCCCGAGTCGTTCGGCGTAATCGACGGCAAGCACGCGCTTTCGTTCGTCGAGGGCGACGTCGTCCATGACAGTCCCCGCTGGCTTTTGAGAAAGCGGCTCCTCTCGGAAAGCGCGCGCAGGCTCCGGGAGTGGCACGACGCGACCGCGGACTTCGTCCCGGTCAACGGCGACTGGCTCCTTGCCGCCGAGGGTCCGAACGAGGTCGTGTGCCACAACGATTTCGCCCCGTACAACTGGGTGTTCGACCGGAGGCGACGTCTCGTCGGCCTCATCGACTTCGACACGTGCGCCCCGGGCGCGCGCCTGTGGGACATCGCGTACGCGGCCTATCGGATCGTCCCCTTGATGCCCTTCGGCGACGCGGCCGAGTACGGCGAAACCTCGCCGTTCCCCGTCAAGAAGATGATCGCTCGAACCCGCCATTTCCTCGCGCGGTACGCCTCCGGCGATCCGGAACTGCTGTATACGGTCGAGGAAGTCGTCGAGCGGCTTTCGCGCCGCCTTGTCGCGATCGCCGAGTGGTCCGAGGCCGAGGGCCTCAGGGCCGATAACCAAGAGCTGTTGCGCCACGCGCGCATGTACCGCAAGCACGCCGAGTGGGCGACGGGCGTTTTACGGGGGCAATTATGAAAGCGATTATTCTCGATATGTACGGCGTCATCATGAAGGAAACCGGCGATGGCTTCGTGCCGTATGTCCGCGGCTTCTTTCCCGACTTGAGCCCCGAGACGATCTACGGGATCTGGGACAAGGCGGACGTCGGCGAGTTGCCGTCGGCCGAGGTCTTCAGACAGTTGGGTTTCACGGGAGACCTCAAGAAGGTCGAGCGCGAGTATCTCGATACGCTCGAGATCAATCAAGCTTTTTACGAGTTCGCGTCGCAAATGAAAAAGAACCATAAGCTTGCCTTGATAACCAACGACTCGCGCGAGTGGAGCCGATACCTCAGGGATAAGTTCGGCCTCGACGCCTATTTCGACGCGATATCCGTGAGCGGCGAGCTCAAGATGAAAAAGCCCGATCAGCGGATTTTCGCGCACACGATCAAGAACCTGGGCTGTTCGCCTGAGGATTGCGCGTACGTCGACGATAGGCGGTTTAACGTAACGGCGGCGCAGTCCCTCGGGATGCGGGCCGTGCTATTCAATAGCCGGAACGTCGAGTACGAAGGAATCTCCGTGCGGGACTTTGGGGAGTTGGCGCGGCAATTCTGAAAAAGGGGTCGATTATGAAAAAAGCCTTTTTGGCGATCGCGCTCGCGTTCGCGGGGGTAGCCTCCGCGTTCGCGGTTTCCAAGCCGGATTTCCGCTACGCGGATATCGCCGATCGGCTCCGGGCCGACTGCGCGGCGGGCACCCTGAAGCTCGACTTGAACGCGAAGGACCTTGACGGGCATACGGCGCTTTATTACGCGATCGACCATAACGACCTTGAGCTCGTGAAGGCATTCGTGAGGCACAAGGCGAAAGTGAATCGTCCGTGCGACGACGACGGCGAGTATCCGCTGGCGGTGGCGAGCGGCTTCTTCAATCGTGAGGAGATCGCGCGGTATCTCGTCGAGGCCGGCGCGAAGGTGAAGCGCGCTGACAAGAAAAAGAACACGCCGCTCCACGTCGCGGCGCAAAACGGCCGCGTAGGGCTCGTGCGGCTCTATCTCGAGAAGGGCGCGAAGCTCGAAGCGAAAAACGCCGAAGGGGATACGCCGTTCCTGAGCGCGTGCGAGGATTTCGACGGTTGGGACGGCGACAAGGTCGCGACGCGGCGCTTCCTGCTCGAGAAGGGCGCGAAGGCAAACGCGATCAACAAGTACGGGCAAAACGCCTTTAATATCCTTTTCAACAAGCTAAACGGCTTCGGGCTCCTCTACTGCTATTATCCCGATTCCGAGCTCCTGAAGTCGCTCGTCACGGCTGGCGTCGACATAAACCATTCCGGTAAGTACTTCGAAAGTCCCCTGTTTGCCTGCGTCGCGGCTTCGGCGGGCATGATGAACGCGCGGCCGGTAATCGCGGAGCTCGTCGCGCTGGGCGCGGATACGGAAAAGACGGATAAGGACGGAAACACGCCGCTTCTCTTCGCCGTGGCGAGCGGCAATATTCCCGCCGTCTCGATCTTGCTTGACTGCGGCGCCGATCCCGCGAAGCGCGCCGCCGACGGCTCTGCCGCGAATGAAATTATCGAGAAGATGCGGCAAAGCGATTACGACGGCTTCGTCTACGATGACATGAAGGAGCTTTTAGACTCTCGCGCCACCGGCGATCGATCCTGCCTTTCGATCCCGAAGGATACGAAGGTCGAGCGTACCGGCGGAAAGGTCGTTTACGCCGCCGACGTGACGAACGTCTTCGAGATACTCCGGAACCTCGATCCCGCCGACGACACCGTCGTGAGGATCGCGCCGGTCGCGAATTCCCGTCTCTATTTCTATCTTCAGCGGTACCTTTCGATGATTCCGTCTCCCGTAACCTTGGACCTCACGGAATGCGATCCGACGAAGATCATCCAGGAGGTTAACCTGTGCCTCCCGAACGTGAAGAAGATTGTCTATCCCGAATGCCGACCGGACAAGGGCGACGCGTCGGATTTTTACGCGTATAACGTCTCGAACTTCTACGACTTGGGGGAGCTCGCTGTTCCGGAAGGGATCAAGACGATGCAGCGCTATTCGGTTACGCGCCTCGATGGCATTACGGAACTCTATATTCCCGAGAGCGTTACTGAAATCGAGGACGAAGCCATTTGGGGCTGCGCGAACCTTGAGCGGGTGTACGTGAAAAACAAAAACGCGAAGATCGGGGACAACGCCCTGTCGCGATGCCCGAAGGCGAAGATCGTTTTTGACTGAAGGTGCTATTCTCGGAAGCGATGGGATTTCTTCCCGCGCGCGGGGTCTGACCCTGATAAACTGGGGTC
>DAOPXQ010000093.1:3735-8518 GCA_035352395.1 Treponemataceae bacterium
GGGGTCTGACCCTCGCGCTGAAAGCTCCCCGAAGGGCTACGAGCGGAAGGCCCGGCCGGCAGCCGCGCGCCGCTCGCCCGGTAGGGCGGCCGATGGGCGATCTCGGCGCGCCCATAATTCCCGTATGGCGAAGGGATGGGATTTTATGTACAATAGCGGCATGAGTGACACGATTATTGGGTACGGCAGAACGGCCGACGTTGTTTCGTATGATCAGGCGCGCGTGATCAAGCTTTTCAAACCTTTCATGAACGGCGCGGCCATCGATCGGGAGTTTCGCTTCGCATCGATCGCGTATCGGGAGCGACTGCCGACGCCGCGGCCGGTGGAGGTCGTTACGCGGGACGGGCGCACGGGTATCGTGTATGAGCGCGTTGAGGGGACGTCGCTCTTGCGGATGATTTCCGCGAGCCCCCTCAGGCTGTCGGCGTTCGCGAAGGAGATGGCGGAGCTCCATTGCAGGATCAACGCGGTCGCGTACGATGACCCCGAGCAATCGCAGAAGCGGAACATCGAGGGCGCGATCATGCGGACGCCCGATCTCGACGAAGCCGATAAGGAACGCATCGTCGCGTACCTGCGCGCGCTCCCGGACGGGGATCGGCTCTGTCACGGCGACTTTCACCCGGATAACGTGATCGTGAGCGACAGGCCCTGGATCATCGACTGGATGACGGGTTCCTCCGGAAATCCACTGGGCGATATCGCGAGAAGCAAGATGCTCCTGGAGACGAGCGAGATTCCCGGCAGCGTGCCGCCCGCGATGCGCTTTTTTCTCAGTCTCGGGCAGCGGAAGTTGGCGAAGGCGTATATCGCCGAGTATTGCCGGATCAGCAAGGCGAAGCGCGGCGACATCGACGCCTGGATGCTGCCGCTTTACGCCGCGCGCCTCGAGGAACATCTTTCGGACGGCGAAAAGCGCGTGATCCTCGCGAAGATCCGCAAGGAGATGAAGCGCAGGAAACTGACGCGAGGGAAAAAGGCGTGAATGGCGCTCCCCTCGGCCGCAAGGAAGGCACGCAAGCGATACAGTCCCTTCGCCTAAGCCACGTCGCGCTCTATTGCGAGGATATCCGCGCGATGGAAAGGTTTTACGCCGACACGCTCAACCTCAAACGAGTTCGCGTGTTTAACGAGGGAAAAGACGACGAGTTTTTCATCATGGGACGTGACGCGTTCCGGATCGAGCTCTTCAAGAAGCGATACGATATCCGCAATGATCTCGGGTCGCTGAAGCATTTTGCCGTCGAGATCCCGTCGATGGAGAGCTTGCTCGCGTTAGTGAAGCGGAAGAATATACCGATCGAGAAGTTCATCGATTATTCCACCGAGGGCGAGACATTCAAGATTTGCTTTATCAAGGATCCCGAGAATAACGTAATCGAATTTATGGAAGGGTATCGCGACAAATAGCGATTTACGCGAGGGAAAACCAAGGAGGCCGATTGTGCATTCGCTCAAGCTAACGTCGTTCGTGCTGTTCGTTTCCGACGTGACGAAGTCAAAGGATTTCTACGTGACCGTCCTCGGGCAGGAAGTCGCCATGGACGTCGGTAACATCAACGTCGGCTTTAAAAGCGGTCTCGCCATTTGGGAGCGGAAGTACGCGACGAATACGATCTTCGGGGACGAGGTCGCGCAGGGTGATAACCTCGCGCAAAGACATGACCCCACGCAGGGTGATAACCCCGCGCAAAGTGATAACCCCGCGCGCGTTCGCAACCTCGCTAACTCGGAGATCTATTTCGAGACGGATGATATCGACGCGGCATTTAAGAAGGTTACCGCCGCGAACGTTAAGCTCGTCCATCCTATCAGGGTTCAGCCCTGGCAGCAGCGCGTGTTCAGGCTCTATGACCCGGACGGCTTCGTCGTCGAGATCGGTGAGTCAATGGACGTGACGATTAAGCGCCTGAGCCTCGGGGATCCGTCGGTCGAAGCGATCGCGGCGAAGACCTTCATGCCGATCGAGGCCGTCCGCGCGATACTCGGGAAATAGGGTTGGGGCCCGGCGTTTTGGGACGCGGCCGAGGGATAGTAACGCTGGCGAGGGGTCTGACCCTCTGCGGCTGGGGTCTGACCCCAGTCGCGGAGCTATATTACTTCAGCATATCAAGCAGCCGTTTACCGATCGCGGCGTTGTCGATATACCAACCGCGGCGGGGATCAGTGCCGACGATGTCGTTCGCGAAAAAGCGGGCGTTCGTTCCGCGCGCGAAAAAGGGGACGAGGGCATTCGTGTGCCCGGTACCGTACCATTCCATTCCCGGCATCGTCCCCGTGCCGCGATTTTCTATCGCGTTGAAAGCGTCATCTCCCGAGCCGGGTCCCATGAGGTATCCCGACTCATGGTCAGCCGTGACGATGACGAGCGTATTGATTCGCATAGGGGAGGCGGCGACCCAATCAAGAACCGCGCGGACGGTATCCTCGAATCCTGCGTATTCCTCGATCATGCGGCCTGACTGATTCGCGTGATTCGCCCAGTCGATCGCGCCGCCTTCAACGACGAGGACAAAGCCGTTCTGGCCTTTCGAGAGAAGGTTCAGCGCTCCGAGCGTCATCTCGTCGAGCCGGGGAACCGCGGTCGTGAAGGGTTCCGCAAAGGCATCCGCCATCGGGTCGCCGCCCCGCCTTTCCTGGAGCGTGTCGGAGACTTCGGGAACGCCCAGTACGTGCTCGAAAGCACTCGCCGCGATGAGCGATCGAAAATCGTCCGCGCCGCGAATGAGCTTCCAGCTATCGGCGATTCCGTCCGCGTCACGGTCGTTCGCGGCCGTCCCGTCCTCAAGCGAAGTCCATAGCGTTTGGGGAATCCAATCATAGTTTGGCGTTTCCCTCCGCGTCCCCGAGTTGTCGTACTCGGGGTTGCCGCAGCCCATGAGGACATCGAGACCCGAGCGAAGGATTATGTCGCTCGCTATATCCGCGTATTCGCCCCTTGAGTCCGCGTGCGCCGCGAATGCCGCGGGCGTCGCGTGCGAAAGGGGAACCGTCGTTACGATGCCGGTCATCATTCCTTTCGATTCCGCGCGCTCGATGATCGTCTCGAGGATTTCGCCCGTCGACGACGTCGAGATCCTCCCGTTAGCCGTCTTATGCCCGGTCGCGAGCGCCGTCGCCGCGGCGGCGGAGTCCGTCGGGTTCAGGGGCGGGTACGAAAAGTCGCTCCATGCCCGCGCAGGGTCATATGAGCCCCCTTCTGGGTAGGTCGAGACCGCAAGGGAAATCGTGAAGCGCGCCCATGCCCCGTCAGGGCACTTTCCGTGGGCGTAATAACCTTCCGCCGCGAGCTGGTTGAATCCCCCACCGTCCGCGATCATGATAATAATCGCGCGCGGCCGCGCCATCTCGCCGGTAATTTCCGACGGGCACGTACTGCCGAAGAATGGTTCCTGCGCGGAGTTCGATCCATGATTCCCCTCGCCGCAAGCGATAAGGAACAAAGTCCCGAAGAGTATCGATAGGAATACTGTCTTCTTGCTCGGCCGCATACGGGTAAGTATAAGACATTTTGCGGCACCTTGTCGTAGCGGGCCGAACGATAGGCGACTTTGCGCCGTGGTTATGTCATTCGCCGATGCTCACGGTATAGTCGCCGACCGAATACGTAACGAACTCTATGACGTAGTAGCCGGATTTCGGTATCGTGATCGTGCGATCGCTTACTTGCCAACCCGTGTTATAGCTAGTCGATGCGCCAAGGACATACGTAGAGGGGTTCGTCGCCGCCCGGTATATTTTTGCCCCGACTAGGGCGGGATCGTTAATGCGATACCCAACGCCGAATATGACCTTTTCCCCCGCTGTCGCGTAAAAAAACTTTTTCTGAGTTTCCCCGGTCTCTGACGTAGAGCAGAAATAAGTCAGCTCGCCGAGGGAAATGCATGAGGCATCCGAGGGAACGTCCGCGTAGTTAGAGAAGTCGCCTTGGGCATAAACCGATCCGGCCGATATCTTGCTTGATTCTGATCCGCCGGCTTTTTTCGCGGATATCCAATAATAGTACGTGCCCACGCCGCTATAGCCGGTAATCGTAAAGTTGGATTTAGGGGCCGATTCGGAACGCATGACGTTTTTTCGGACGTTGCCGTCGCCGCCCATCGATCTATGCGTTGCCTGGTCATAATCCATGAGGCGGGTCGCCGTACCGGGGTCGTTAATGGTGTTCTCATAGAGGTAAAGGTCTTTCGCGCCGGGAATGCAGGAGAATGAAACGGTGGATTTCCCCAGTACGCCATCGTATGTCGCGGCAGCATCGGTCGGCAGGGTATAGGGATAGTCGGCGAGCCTCGTCACCCTTACGTCTTTAACGTAGAACGTTCCCGGGGTTGAGTTACAGCTAAACGCGATTTGGGCTTCGCATGCGTTCGCGAAATCCGCCGGATAGCAATACTTGGTGGGCGTCGTCGTGAGCATGCCGTCAAAGGAGCCGGGCAGACCCCTGGGTTTTATCCCCTGGAGATCGCTGGTAATCCTTTGCGTTCCGGCCATCGTCCACGCGGTAAACGTTATTACGTAGGCGCCGGCGTTTAGGTTACCGACTTGGTATGCCGCGTTCATTTCCAAGACATCGAGGGATGCGTTCGCGTTCGTGACGGTTATCGCGGCCGTCTTCGTCGACTTATCGTACGATACGCTGAGAGGATCGGGGACGGTGAAAACGTCAGCGTCGTACCATGTGCTCCAGCCCGCCTCCTTGGCTTTGTCCGAGGTCGTAGCATCGCCTGAGGTTCCGTTGCCGCCGGAAACGGTCGAGCATGACGCGATGAAGATCGCCGCG
>DAOPXQ010000094.1:0-2779 GCA_035352395.1 Treponemataceae bacterium
AGACGCCGGCGAGCAGCTGGATGATGTCGGTCTTCTCTCGCGCGGCCTCGGCGTCGCTTCCCTTCTCGACGAAGAGCGCGATGTGGAGCTTGAGCGCGGGGTCGATGCCGCATTCGGCGCGGAGCGCGCGCACGGAGCGCACGAGTTCCTGCATCGAGGTGAATCGCGCCTCGGCCTTGGCGTCCCGACGCGCAGCGTCGCTTTCGGGGTACCGCGCGGTAATGAGCGCCTTCGATCGCGCGATCGAGTTACCGCCTGAATCGCGCGCGCACTGAGCGGGAAGGAAGCCGTAGATTTCCTCGGTGACGAACGGGAGGAACGGATGCACGAGCCGGAGCGATTCCTCGAGCACGGAAAGGAGCACCGATACGGCGCGGTCCATTTCGGCGCCGTCGCCCGTCCGGAACGAGAGCTTCGTCGCCTCGACGTACCAGTCGCAGAAATCGTTCCAGAAGAACTCGTACAGGGCTTGGGCGCCCTCGTTGTAGCGGTAGCCCTCGAGCGCCGAGCGGCACGCCGCGGCGGTCTCGTCGAGTCGGTGGTAGATCCAGCGGTCAAGTTCGGTAAGCTTGTCGCGAGGGACCGCGACTATCTCGCGCCCCTCGAGGTTACCGAGGATGTAGCGGGAGGCGTTCCATATCTTGTTCGCGAAACGGGATCCCATCTTGAAGGATTCCTTGTCGACGAGTATGTCCTGTCCTTGCGCGCACATAAAGGCGAGCGTGAACTTGAGCGCGTCCGCGCCGTGCTCGGCGACGATCTCCAGCGGGTCGATCCCGTTCCCGAGCGACTTGGACATCTTGCGTCCCTGCTTGTCGCGCACGAGACCGTGAATGTAGATGTCCTTGAACGGCACCTCGCCGGTAAACTCGAGGCCCGCCATGATCATGCGGCTTACCCAGAAGAAAATGATGTCGTAAGCGGTAACGAGCGCGGTGGTCGGGTAGAACGACGCGAGATCCTGGGTCTTCGCGGGCCAGCCGAGCGTGGAGAACGGCCAAAGCCAGCTCGAGAACCAAGTGTCGAGCACGTCCGAGTCCTGCCTTAGTTTTTTCGAATGGCACTTCGGGCACTCGGCCGGGTCGTCGCGAGCGACGATCATCTCGCCGCAATCCTCGCAGTACCATACCGGGATGCGGTGACCCCACCAAAGCTGGCGCGAGATGCACCAGTCGCGGATGTTTTCCATCCAGTGCGAGTAGGTGTTTTCCCACTTCTGCGGATAGAACGTGATCTCGCCCTTCTTCCAGGCGTTGAGCGCCTTGTCGGCGAGCGGGCGCATCTTGACGAACCACTGGTCGGAGAGATACGGCTCGACGACGGTATTGCAGCGGTAGCACTTGCCGACCGCGTGCGTGATCTTCTTCTCTTCTTTGTAAAGCCCGAGAGCCTCGAGGTCGGCGATAACCTCTTTGCGGGCGACGGGGCATTTCATCCCGCGGTATTTTTCCGGGACGTTCTCGTTCAGGGTACCGTCCGGGTTAAGGATATTGATGACGGGAAGATTCTGGCGCTTCGCGACCTCCCAGTCGTTGGGGTCGTGGGCGGGGGTGATCTTGACCATGCCGGTGCCGAACGCCCTGTCGACGTACGCGTCGGCGACGATCGGGATCTCGCGGCCGGTGAGCGGCAGCTTGACCATCTTTCCGACGATGGCGGCGTAGCGCTCGTCCTCGGGATGGACGGCGACGGCGGTATCGCCAAGAAGGGTCTCGGGGCGCGTCGTCGCGATCTCAATGCGCGTCGAGCCGTCGGGAAGGGTTACGCCGTCGGCGAGCTCGTACCACAGATGATACATCGCGCCGGGGGTATCCTCGTGCTCGACCTCGTCGTCGGCGAGCGCGGTGCCGCAGGAGGTGCACCAGTTAACGAGGTAGTTTCCGCGATACACGAGTCCGCGTTCGTACAGGGTAACGAATACCTCGCGAACGGCCTTGGACAATCCCTCGTCGAGGGTAAAGCGCTCGCGGGACCAATCCACGCTCGCGCCGATTTTCTTCATTTGGTTGGTAATGATCGCGTGATGCTCTTTCTTAACCTGCCAGGTTTTTTCCACGAAGGCCTCGCGCCCGAGGTCGTGCCTGGTCTTTCCCTCTTTCTTGAGCCGTTTCTCGACCACGTTCTGGGTCGCGATGCCCGCGTGGTCGGTTCCGGGAACCCATAGCGTAGGCTCGCCCTTCATGCGGTGATACCTGACGACGATGTCCTGGAGGGAGTTGTTGAGCCCATGGCCCATATGGAGCACGCCCGTCACGTTAGGCGGGGGAATGACGACGACGAAGGGCTTTTCGCCGGCTTTTGGCGTCCTGGGCTTAAAGGCCCCTTTCGTTTCCCACGCTTCGTATACGCGATCCTCGAAGTCTTTTGGATTATACGCCTTCTCGAGTTCGATTGCCTTCATGTGACGGTGTTTCCTTATGTGTGAGCTGGTGTCTGTACGATGGATATTTTACCCTTTTTGCAATGCTTGTTCAACAGAGTCGATGACCTCGTCCGGTGTCGAGGCGCCGGCGGTTATGCCTACCCGCGCGAGCTCGAACACCTCCGGGGGTATCTCTTCCGGGGTTTCGATATGCCAGGCCTTGCCGACGAGCTCGCTTGCCGTATTGAAGAGCCTGCGGGTATTCGCCGAGTTCTTGCCGCCGATGACGAGGATGCCGTCCACGAGCCGGGACAGGGACTCAAGCGCCGCTTGCCGCTCGGACGTCGCGGGGCATATGGTCGAAAGCACCGTTAAATCGCGCACCTTTCGGGAAAGGACGGCCGCGATCGCGTCGTA
>DAOPXQ010000094.1:2879-8459 GCA_035352395.1 Treponemataceae bacterium
AAAGCACCGTTAAATCGCGCACCTTTCGGGAAAGGACGGCCGCGATCGCGTCGTACTCAGACTGCTTGATCGTCGTCTGGCTGATGAGCACCGCGCGTTCCGGATAGGTAGCGAGGCCCTCCGCGTCGGAACGGTCCTCGAGCACGACGCAGTCGGGGGCGTAGCCAGCGATCCCGGAAATCTCGCCATGGTCGCGGTCCCCGGCGAGGAACACCGCGTATCCCCTGTCGTAAAAGCTCTTCGCGCGCTTTTGGCTCGAGAGCACGCGCGGGCACGTCGCGTCCACGATCTTCGCGTGGCGCCTCTCAAGCTCGGATCGCTCGACGGGCGGGATCCCGTGCGCGCGAATAACCACGGTCCTACCGCCGAAATCCTCGGGGATCGATTGCCCCTCGCCGCCGATTACGACGACGCCGGAGCGCGCGAGCCTGTCTAGCGCCTGAGGGTTATGGATAAGGGGACCATAGGTGTACACGGGCCTTAAAGGGCTCTCGAGGAGAGCCATCTCGGCGGCCTCGACGGCGCGCCTGACGCCCATACAGTAGCCCATGATCTCCGCGCGAATGATGTTCGGTGTGCCGCTCATGCCGACACTCTATCCCGACGCGCGAAAAAAAAAAAGCCTCCCGGCTGTGCGCCGGAAGGCCAATTCGCATGAACCTAAAAAAACTTAGACTACCTCGCCGGAGGTGACCTCTTTCGGGGCCTTTACCTTCTCGACGAGCTTTCCGCCGTTCTTGGAGAACTTGCTCACGAAGCTGATGAAGGCGCTCGCGATGTAAATCGTGGAGTAAACGCCGCTCGTCATTCCGATAAGGAGCGCGAGGGCGAAGTCCTTCATGGAGCCGGTCGTGAAGAAGAACAGGCTGAACACGGCGAGCATCGTCGTGATCGTCGTGATGATTGTTCGCCCGAGGATCTCGGTCTGCGAGAGATCGAGGATATCGGTCATGTTCATGTCCGGGTGGAAGCGCATGTTCTCGCGGATGCGGTCGAAGATAACGACCGTGTCGTTGATGGAGTAACCGAGGATCGTCAGGATAGCCGCGATCGTCGTCGAGTTGAACTCCATGCGGGTCCACACGATAAAGGCCACCATGATGAGGGCGTCGTGCAGGATCGCGAGAACGCCGCCCACTGCGAAGTCCCAGCGGAAACGGAACGCGCAGTATACCCAGATCAGCACGAGGGTCAAAAGGACGAGCAAGAGAGCCTGGCTCGCGAGACCCTTGGAGAAGCGGGATCCTACGAAGTCCGTGCTCACGACGGCGACGTTTGACTCGCCGTACGCCGCGACGAGCGCGGTCTTGAGCCCGTTGCGGAGGTTTACGCTCGCCTGGGGATCGGTACCGTTATCCTCGAGTCGGATCTGGAACGTCCTCTCGGAGGGCGCGCCGATCGCCTGAACGGAGGCGCTCGTAAAGGAAGAGAGCGCGTTGCGAACCTCGTCCGTGGAGATCGCCGGGGTGCCCTCGGGAACGGTGTGGAAGCGGTACGGGGTATCGGAAAGCCTGGGGAGCGCCTCCGAATCCGGGAAGCACGCCTTGAGCGCGGTCGTCGCCGAGCCGGTGACGCTCATCGTCACGCCGGGCACGGAGGAAACCGCCTGTGCGAGATCACCCACGGTCGCGTATTGCGCATAGGGGAACTTGACCGTCTGGTTGTCGGAGCTAACGCCCGTCACGACCAAGTCGATCTCGGTCTGGGACTGCGACACCGTCACGGTCTGGGCGCCTACGTAGGTAAGGTTGAACGACTCGGGCGCGATGCGGACTTTCTCGATAAAACCGGCCTGGAAGTCGAGGCCAAGGTTGAAGCCCTTCGTCGCGTAGCCGAAAATGCCGACGCCGATCAGGGTCGCGCTCATGATAACGGCCGGAACGAACAGCTTGCTGAACTTTATAACCTTTTTCATTGTTTGATCCTCCAGCTGATGCTGATCTTCTTCTTCTTGAGAACGTCAGTATCAAAGTCGAACATAAGCTTCGAGACGACGAGCGCGGTGAACACCGACGAAATAACGCCGATCGCGAGGCTGTACGCGAATCCCTTGATGGAACCGGTACCGAGCTGCGAAAGGAACGCGGCGGCGATGAAGGTCGTTATGTTGGAGTCCATGATCGCCCAGAAGGCGCGGTCGAAACCGGCGGCGATCGAGGCCTGTCTGCCCTTCTTGAGGCGGAGCTCGTCCTTGATGCGCTCGAAGATGATGACGTTCGCGTCGACGGCCATACCGATGGTAAGGATCATACCCGCGATGCTCGAGAGCGACAGGGTGAGGTTAAGCGCCGAAAGCACGCTGAACATGATGTAGAAGTTCAGGATCTGCGCGACGATCGCGTTGACGCCGGAGCCCTTGTAATACAGAACCATGAACACGAATACCGCGAGGAGGCCCCAAAGGATCGCCTGGATACCCTGGCGGATGGCCTCGGCGCCCATGCTCGCGCCGATAACCGACTGGTTCTCGAGCTGGAGCGGGACGTTAAGCCAAGCGGTGCGGAGCACGGCCTTGATGTTTTCGGCCTCGTCGGAGGAGAAGCCGGAGATCTGGACCTGCCCGGTCGGGATAGCCTCGTTGATGACCGCGTGGCTCTTGATCTTGTTGTCGGACACGATCGCGAGCTGCTTCTTGACGTTCTTGGAGGTAAGATCCGCGAAAATCTTAGCGCCCTCGGCATCGAGGGTGAAGTTTACCCTCGGCTGGCCGGAGACGGTGTCGCGGCTCGTTTCGGCGCCCTGAATGTGCTTGCCCTCGAGCCCGACTTCCTTCTTGATGACGAGGAAGCCCGTGCGCTCGTCGAGACCGTACGTGTCCTTCGTGTACACGCCGAGCACCTGGGTGTCGGCGGGGATGATCGAAGGGTTGAGGAGGTTATACTCGGCGTCGAAGGTCGACGTCGGGTTCTGGTCGTAATAGGCGTTGAACGCGGCGGTTGCCTCGTCGTCGACCATGTGGAACGCGAGCATTCCCTTACCCATGATGATCGAGTTGATGCGCTCGGAGTCCGCGGCGCCGGGGAGCTCTATGTAGATGCGGTCATCGCCCTGCTGGCGGATAACCGGCTCGGAAAGGCCGAATTTATCGATGCGGCTGTTGAGGGTATCCATAGCCTGGGCCATCGCCTCGGAGCGGAAGCGCTGGGGGTCGGTAACGGGGTCCTTCTGGCTCTTCACCGCGGCGTCGAGGTCGGCCTTGATGATGATGCTCATACCGCCGGAGAGGTCGAGTCCGAGCTTTACCGCGCTGCCCTGGGTCTTCTTGATCCCGAGAATCTTCTCGCGATAGCCGTTCTCCAGGTAGTCCATGACGTCGGCCTCGGAAGAGAACGACGAAAGCACGATGCGGGAAGTCCAAACCGCGGGGATGGCCTTCTTCTGGGCCTTAAGGTTCTTTCCCGCTTCCTTGACGAGCGCGTCGTATTTGGGCGCGAGCGCGTCCTGCTTGTCCGCGCGGGCGTCGTCCATAAGCTGGCGAAGGTCGGCGACCGCCATATTGCGGGCGTAATCCTTGATCTTCTCGCGCGAACCGAGCGCGAGGGCCTGGTCTTCCTTGGGAGTCGCGTAATACCATTTGATCGACGGCCACAGGAAAGCGAAACATACGGCGAGAACCGCCAGAACGAGTACTAATCTACTTCGTTTGTTCATATATTTACTCCAGATGCGCACGCGCGCCCAAGCCGGATAGGACTTGAAGCGCGCATGGTTATAATTGAATTATTTTTTTTCGTTCGATTCCGCTGAGGAATCGGCGGCGTCTTTTTTGGAAAATTTGGAAAAGCGGTCCGCCTTGGCGGGTTTCTCGTCTTTCTCGTCGGTCTCGACGCTCGCGATGGCGGAACGGCTGAACTCGATCTTGCAGTTCTCGTCTACCTTAACGATGAGGGTCTTTTCCTTCGTGGAAGTAACCTCTCCATGCACGCCGCCGATCGTGACGACCTTATCGCCCTTCTTGACGGCGGAGATCATTTTCTCGGTGTCTTTCTGCTTTTTATTCTGCGGTCTGATGATGAAAAAATAGAAAATGACGAAAACAAGACCGAATGTTGCGATCGGCATCCAGATCGGGCTCTGAGAGGTGCTCGCCTGTAAAAACGGCATAAAATCCATACGAATACTTCCTTGAAAAAAAATAGTCTGCTGACAAGTTATCATAGAGAGAGAAATACAGTCAAGGTTAAAAAAAAGGCGCTCCCCGACGGGGAACGCCAGATTTCACGATAATGCGGGACGGACTTACAGGGCAAGCGCTCGGGGTACGCTGACCTTCCCTACCCCAAAGAGCCGGGGGATCGAGTCGACGGAGTACGAAGAGCCGGAAGCCTTGTTGTAGGCCTCGGCGACGAGCGCGAGGTCCTCGGCCGAACCGGAATGGATCGCCGACGCGGCGGCCGCCCGGAACAGGCCTTCCGCCACGAGCTCCGAGGTCGTCTTCTTACCGTATTTTTTGCGGGCGGACTTATCCACGAGGGCCGCGTTTCCGTCATACCCAATCGCGCATACCACGTCTTCACGAGAGATCATAGCTACCTCACACTTCCGAGAAACTGTCTTTTCCGGCGCCGCACACGGGGCATACCCAATCGTCCGGAAGATCCTCAAACGCGGTACCCGGCTTTACGCCGTTATCCGGATCGCCTACGGCGGGATCATATTCATAGCCGCAAAGGTCGCATACATACTTCTTCATGATCGTCTCCTTGTTCGATGGAATTGTCTTTACAAAGTATACGGGTAAAACGGTCAGGGGGCAAGCAATTCGTCGAGCTTTGACTGTAGGCGCGCGTATGACGCGTTCGTGGAATCGAGCGCGATAACCTGCTTCAGGTAATACTGGGCCTTGCGATAGTCTTGTCGGGCGAAATACCACTCGTACATCGCGAAAAGAGAAAGGATATTCCGAGGGTCGGAGAGGAGGCTAGACCGAAGCGCGGCGAGTCGGGCGTCACCATCATCGGCCAACAGGCCCTGATAATAGTAAAGAACGCTCTTGAGCGAAGGGGACGCGGCCGCGAGACGGGATGATATGATCTCGGAGGCGGTTTTTACGTCGCCGGTCTCGATCAGCGCCTTGAGATAGAGGCTCGCGACGAGCTCATCCGTACCCTGCTTCTGGAAAAGATCGCGCGAAAGCGAGACCGCCCTCGCCTTCTGCCCGGCGCCAAGGCAAGCCTTGGCGAGCAATACCCGAGAGCCGTCCGTCGGCGTTACCTTGACGAGTGCCTCCGCGGTCCGAACGGCGTCGGCCCACTCGCCTGAGGCGATCTGATCCGCCGCGAGAAGGGTCAATGCCGCCGCGTTCGCGCCGTCGCGCCGCAAGACCGCGCGCACGAGATCCCGCCCGGAAAGGCCGTTGACGGTCTGGCCGGTCTGATAGCAGACCTCGGCGGTCGCGAGCATGACCTCGACGTCGTCGGGATAGAGCTGTTGGGCTTCCTTTAGGATAGCGGTTACCTCGACGAGGTTCCGGTTCCACTCGCGAAGCACGCGCGATTTTAGGATCAGATAATCGCGATCGGTCCTGTTCTTGGTCGCAAAGGCGTCCAGGAGCGAGCTCGCCTTGAGATATTCCTTGCG
>DAOPXQ010000095.1:0-1305 GCA_035352395.1 Treponemataceae bacterium
TACCTTCTGGAGGACGTACTGCGCAAGCGGCTTGGGTTCGACGGGATCATCGTCACCGACGACATGATGATGAACGGCGCCACCGCGTACGCGGGCAGCGTATCGCTGGCGGTGCGCATGGCGATCGAGGCGGGTAACGACGTGATCGAGTCCTCGACGACGCCCTCGTTCGACGACGCGCTGTGGGTTAATACTCTTGACCGCATGAAAAGAACGCCTGAGTTCCGCGCGCGCGTCGCGGAGTCGGCCACCCGCGTGGTATACGCGAAGCTCGAGTATTTTAAGGGAGAGAATCCCGTCCCCATACAGCCGGACCTCGCGAAGGTCGAGAGCCTCGTCCCCGATCCCGAGGGCAAGGCGTTTTTCGTCTCGCAGGCGGTTCGGTCCGTAACGGCCGTCCGCGCGGGGCACCTTCCGTTTAAGCCCGCGCCCGGAGAAAAGATCCTGCTCGCGTCCAATTTCCCGAGTTTCTTTACGGCGGGAACCAAGCGTTATCCGGGGGCGGACACCGCGCCGATCGACGGCAACATCTACTCACGCGCGCGCGGCTACGACGCCGTGATCTTCTGCCTTTCGAGCCAAGATGGGCTCTCCCAGCTCCGCAGCCTGCAATGGCGCGACGCCGAGGTGATCGTCGTCTCGGCCCTGTCGCCGGTCCTTCTGGAGGAGGCTCCCTGGGTAAAGACCGCTCTCGCGGTATACAGCTATTCGCCCGAGTCGTTCACCGCGGCCTTCGGAGCGCTCGCGGGCGACTTTACGCCATCGGGAGACATGCCCTTAAAGGGAATTAAGTGAAGGCGCGCATCGTCCCCGTCGAACAGGGGACCTTCGCGGACTGCGTGGATTTTCTCCGCCCGCGCGAGCGTCGCGCGATCGGCCTCGCGGGTAACCTTATGGCGGGCGGTAAGCCATGCTTTCTCCCCGACGCGGTCAAGGAATTCCTCGCGCTCGATCGCGGCGACGGGATCGAGGGGCTTTTCCTCATGACGCGCACCGGAATCCTCCTCCACTGCATTGACGACGAAGCGGACAGGGACGCGTTTGCCCCGGCGGCCCGCAACGCGCTTACCAAGCTTGGCGTCCGCTGCGCGATCGGCAAAGCCGACGACACCCGCTGGATCGAGTCCCTGCTGCCGCTAACCCCATTCCGCACGGTCGACTACAAGTTGATGGTGCGGGAGGTTGATTCGCGCGGCGAGCTGAGCACCCACGGGGAGCTAAACATCCATGGCGAGCTAAGCACCCGCGGCGAGCTAAACACCCGCGGCCAGCTTTCTTCCGGCGGCTGTCCCCTACCCTCCGGGA
>DAOPXQ010000095.1:1405-8423 GCA_035352395.1 Treponemataceae bacterium
GAGCTAAACACCCGCGGCCAGCTTTCTTCCGGCGGCTGTCCCCTACCCTCCGGGACGGCGATCTTTCGGGCTAGTCCCGCAGACGCGGAGGAACTCCTTTCCCTGCAGGAAGGCTACGAAAAGGAAGAGGTCATGCCGCCCGGAGACCCGTTTAACCGCGACGCGTGCCTCTCGGCGCTCCGCGGCAATCTCCGCTCGCAATGCGTCTGGTACGCGCGCGAGGCCGGACGGATCGTCGCGAAGGCGGGAACCAACGCGAGGGGCATCGGCTGGGATCAGCTGGGCGGGGTTTATACCGTTCCCGAGCGACGAGGCTTGGGGCTCGCGACCGCGCTCGCGGACTTTGCGGCGGCGGACCGGGAACGCGAGGGAAAGCGAGTCGCGCTGTTCGTCAAACTCGTCAACGCGCCCGCCATCAGGGCATATCTGAAAGCGGGATTCAAGCCCGACGTCGACTTCAGGATCTCGTACTTTTAGTCGCATATAAAAAAATTCACAGCTTTTTTACACGCCATGCGCTATACTTTACGCATGGGCTCGCACCTTTACTCCATCGCGCCGGTTCTCGTCGTCGAGGACAACGAGATCAACGCGGAAATTATCACGACATTGCTGGAATCCTACGGCATACCCAACGAACTCGCGGTCGACGGCATTGAGTCGGTGGACAAATGCGCGGCAAGGCCGAGGGATTATTATTCGCTTATTTTGATGGACATTCACCTGCCCCGGATGAGCGGTTATGAGGCAGCGAAGAAAATCAAGACCGAGATTGGCGTACTCGCGCCGATCGTCGCCCAGACGGCCACGCACGTTACGGACGACTCAATCAAGCTCCATGGGGCGTATATCTCGGATTACCTTATCAAGCCATTCAAGCCGGACCAACTGTATCAGATGATACTGAAGCACGTCTCCGGCGAGAACGGTTAATATCCCGCGTCGCGGGATGTTCTGCTAGTTTACTTTCCCAGTTCCCGCGACCGCTCGAATGCCGCCATGGCGGACTCGATGACGGCCGAGCGGAAGCCCAGTTGCTCGAGCTTGGTGACCGCGGCGATCGTCGTGCCGGCGGGCGAGCAAACCCCGTCCTTCAGCGCCGCCGGATGCGATCCCGTCTGTAGAACCATCTCCGCGGCGCCCTTGAGGGTCTGGGCCGCGTAACGGATCGCCTGCGCGCGGGGCATGCCCATGCGCACCGCGGCGTCGGAAAGAGCCTCGATAAAGATGTAGCCATACGCGGGTCCGGAACCGGACACGGCGGTAACCGCGTCCATGAGGGGCTCTCCTGTCAGCTCGGTGACCCCGGCGGAGGAAAGAAGTCGCCTGAGCTCGTCGACGGCCTCGGGTTTCACGGCCGGATCGGGCGCAATCGCGATCATTCCCGCGCCAACGGAGGCGGGGGTATTCGGCATTATGCGGATAACCTGCGGATGGCCGTCCAGATGCTTCCGGATTAACTCGATTTTGACGCCCGCGGCCATCGATACGAGAATGGTCTCCGGGGTCAACAGAGGCGATATTTCCTCGAGCACGGGCTGCAGGTATTGCGGCTTGACGGCGAGAAACACGAAATGAGAGCGGGACGCGATGTCTTTATTGGATGGCGCAAGCTCGCAGCCCGTCTTGGCGCAAAACGCCTCGGCCTTGACCCTGTCCGGGTCGAAAACCGCGACCTGCTCCGCGCCCACGACGCGAATGACCGATTCCATAAGGGCCGATCCCATCACGCCTATCCCGATGCATCCTGCCTTTCGTTTATCCATACCGTTAATCTCCTTATCGCGCCAAAAACACCGTGCCGCACTGGCTTCCGGCCGCCAGGGTCTCAAGCGCGCGGGCGCGACCGCCGTTCGCGAGCAGCATGGGAATGCCGTACGCGGTAACCTTTTCCGCGGCCTCTATCTTAGTCGCCATGCCGCCGGTCCCAAAGCTGTTCGTGGAGCCGATGGATATGGACGACTTGAGCTTGTCGATGTCCGGCACGACCTCGATGAGCCTCGCGTCCGCGTGCTCCTTGGGGTTCTTGTCGAACACCCCGTCGATGTCGCTGAAAAGGATCAAGAGGTCCGCGCTCCAGAGGATGGCGGTCAAGGCCGACAGGTTATCGTTGTCGCCGATCTTGATCTCCTCGTAGGATACCGAGTCGTTCTCGTTGATGATGGGAACGACGCTCTCGTCGACGAGGGTGAATATCGTGTTGCGCATATTGAGCGTACGGTGATCGTCGAGGAAATCGTCCTTGGTGAGGAGCAGCTGACCGATATGGAGCCCTGAGGCGGCGAACGCCGTCCGCCAGTTGTCCATGAGCTCGACCTGGCCGATCGCGCACAGCGCCTGCCGGTAGTGAATGTCCTTTTTCCGGGCCCATCGGTCGATCGTCGACACCCCGGCTACCTGGGCGCCCGAGGACACGATGACGATCTGCTTGCCCTTCTTCATCAAGCCGGCGCACTGCTCCGCGAGTTCCGCCATAAAGGCGGGATTGATGGTCCCGTCGGCCTTCGCGAGGGTATTGGAACCGATCTTGATGACGATCTTCCTTGAGTCTGCGATTAGTTTCTTGATCACGGGCGAACCTGTCCTTCACCGTCAATGAGGTATTTTGTCGTGGTGAGCGCGGTAAGCCCCATGGGGCCGCGCGCGTGAAGTTTTTGCGTGCTGATGCCGAGTTCCGCGCCCATGCCGAACTCCCCGCCGTCGGTAAACCGCGTGGAGGCGTTCACGTAGACGCAGGCCGCGTCGACGCGCGCTTGGAACGCCCGCGCGTTTTCCCTGCTCTCGGTGACGATGGTCTCCGAGTGGCTGGTATTATGGCGATTGATGAAATCGATCGCCTCGTCGAGCGAGTCCACGACCTTAACGGCAAGTACGTAATCCAGGAACTCCATGCCCCAGTCGGCCTCGGTCGCGGGGATGACGTTCGCGGCGATGTTCGCCGCGGCGGCGGGATTCGCACTGGCGGCCTTTGGTTCCCCGCGCAAGATCGCGAGCGAACGCGCGTCGCAGCGGAGCTCTACCCCGCCCGTGCGCCCGGTCTTGGGCTCAAAGGCGGCGAGCGCGTCCCGCACTGCGGGAAGGAACGCCTCGGCGCGGTCGCGGTGGACGAGCAGGCACTCGATGGCGTTGCACGCCCCGGGCCTCTGGACCTTCGCGTTGCACGCGATGTTCGCGGCCATGGAAAGGTCGCCGGAGGAATCGAGGTACAGGTGGCAAACGCCCGAGCCGGTCTCGATGACCGGGACTCGCGCGGTTTCCACGACGCGCTTGATGAGCGAGGAGCCGCCGCGCGGCAGGACCACGTCGATCTTGCCGACGGCATTGAGTATCCAGTCGACGTCCGCGTGGGAATCAGCGCCCGATGACGCGGGTTCCGCGAGCGCGACCGCGTTGGTCTCGCCGCCCGATTCCGCGAGCCCGCGCTTTATCGCCTTGACGATGGCGCGATTGGACTCGAGCGCGGAGGAGCTACCCCGAAGGAGCACGGCGTTTCCGCTTTTATACGCGAGCGCGAAGGCGTCCACGGTTACGTTCGGGCGGGATTCGTAGATGACGGCGGCGACCCCGAGCGGTACGCGCACCTGGCGGATCTCGAGCCCGTTCGGGACCTTCCAGCCGGCGACGACCTCCCCGACCGGGTCGGTTTGGGCCGCGAGCGAGCGAAGGGATTCGAGAATTCCGTCAAGAACTTTGTCGTTGATGAGCAGCCGGTCGACGAGGGATTCCTTCATCCCGGCGGCGCGGGCGCGGGGAACGTCGATGGCGTTAGCGGAGATGATCTCCGCGCGCGAGGCGTCGAGGGCTCGCATGACGCCGAGGAGCGCCGCGTTCTTCCGTTCAGATGACGAAAGGGCAAGTCGCCGGGAGGCTTCCCTCAGCTCGGCGCATACGGCGTCCAAGTCCATAGAGGCCTCCTAAAAGTTTGCGAGGAAACAGATTCCCAGGAGCACCGCGGCGCGGCACTTCTCTTCCGACCAGTCCTTGTGCTCGGGAAGGCTGTTTATGTAAAACCAGAAAAAACCGAAGTCGGGATCGATGCGCACGGCGTACTCAAGGAAACCCTCGTTCTTCGCGAGGCTTCCGAACAGGAGATACACGACGTCGTGTAGGACGGGAAGGAACTCGGAAAGGGAGGTATGGTAGTCGTGGCGCGAAAGGTTCTTGCACAGGGCGTCGATCCGGAGGAGCATATCCTCTTTCATCGTCTCGTCGGTCTTGTCGACCCAGGTCTTTTGGACGAGAAGCTCGATATTTCTTTGAAAGCTCTGCACGAGCTTTTTCTCCGAATCGTCCCGTTTGGAGTCCTTTGCGGCCATAATGGCCTTGAAATTCCCCTGGTCGCCGAAAGCGGCAGCTATTTGCACGGCTGATGACGCCAGGCCAACGTCGTCGGCGGTCTCGATAAATCGGGGAAGGTCCCCGGAGACCGCGTGCTTTACGACTTCAGGCATTGAAACGTCATTTTCGAAGATGATAGTTTGCATAGTTAAAAATGGATTTTTACGGGGTTTTTGTCAAGGCCGCCGGACCGGCGCAGAACCGCCGCAGACAGGTTAAAAACGACGTCTTCTTGACCATTGGGGGCCAAACGGGTACTTTACTTATATGACAGTAGTGCGTCTTGGTAACGACATTCTCAGGCAAAAAGCCCTGCCCGTCGAGGAAATCACCGACGAAATTCGCGAACTCTCGCGCGAAATGCTCGTGACGATGGAGGAGGCCGACGGAGTCGGGCTCGCCGCGCCGCAGATAGGCAAAAGCATCCGCATGTTCGTGGTTAAGGCCGACGACGGCGTCGAGCGGACGTTCATCAACCCGCAGATTATCGCGACCTCCAACGAGCTCGTCGGCTACGAGGAAGGCTGCCTCAGCATCCCGAAGTACTACGAGGACGTCATCCGTCCCGAGAAAATCACCATACAGGCCCGAAACGAAAAAGGCCGCCGATTCACGCTGGAGGCCGACGGCTTCCTCGCGCGGGTCATTCAGCATGAATACGACCACCTTGAGGGAGTCCTGTTCATCGACCGGATCGACCCGGCGAAGAAAGCGAAAATCGAGCAGAAGTTCCTGGACAAGGCCGGGGAAGAGTGAGGCGCGATGCTTGACGTCGTGTTCGCCGGAAGCCCGGAATGCGCGGTGCCGTCCCTCGAGGCCGTCGCGCGCGCGCATCGGATCGTCGCGGTGCTGACTAACCAGCCGGCCCCCGCGGGCAGGTCCGGGACCCCCGTGCCGACACCGGTGCATCAGGCGGCGGAACGGCTGAAGGCCGAGGGAATCATTCCCGCGGACTCGCCCATCCTCACCCCGATCAAGTTAAACGACGAGGTACGCGCGGCCATCGCCTCGCGCGATCCCGACATCCTCGCGTGCTTCGCGTACGGCAAGATATTCGGCCCAAAGACGCTCGCGCTTTTCCCGCTCGGCGCGC
The DNA here is from genome assembly GCA_035352395.1 of Treponemataceae bacterium. Classification (GTDB taxonomy): domain Bacteria; phylum Spirochaetota; class Spirochaetia; order Treponematales; family Treponemataceae; genus Teretinema. The sequence goes on from DAOPXQ010000095.1 coordinate 6,837, forward strand.
TTAACCTCCACCCCTCGCTATTGCCCCGCTGGCGCGGCTGCGCGCCGGTTCCCGCGGCTATTCTCGCCCGCGACGCGGAGACTGGGATCACCGTGCAGAAAATGGCGCTCGAGATGGACTCAGGCGATATCCTGATCCAGGAGAAAATGCCGCTCGACGGAACCGAAACCGCCGACGGTCTGCTCGCGCGCGCCGCCGTCGAGGGAGCCCCCCTTCTGGTTCGCGCATTGGACATGACGGAGTCGGGCACCGCCCATGGCACCCCGCAGGACTCAGGCACCGCGACCTATTGCTCCATGCTCCGCAAGGAGGACGGCGAGATCCGCTGGACCGACTCCGCGGAAGACATCGACGCCCGCATCCGCGCCTTCACGGCTTGGCCCGGCGCGTTCACCCAGGCGGGAGAAAACATCCTTCTCATTCTCAAGGCGCATCCCTACCAAGGCGAAGCGCCCGTCGATCCCGTCCCGGGAAAAGTGATCGGCATAGACAAAAAAGAGGGAATTCTGGTACAAACGGGGAAAGGCGCGCTCGCCGTGGAACGGCTGCAATGGCGCTCCAAAAAACCCCTCGACTGGAAATCGTTCCTGAACGGCACGCGGGAATTCACCGGCAGTACGCTGGGCCGCGACGGCATAGAAAGACCATAAGGAAAAAACATGAAATTCACGATTCCGGATATCCATATCGACTTCGACGCGCTCGCGGGCAAGATTCGCGAGAACTCGCGGATCATCCTCCTTACGGGAGTCAGCATCCTCGCCATCACGGCGGCGGCATGCGTCGTCGTGTTCTTCCTTTCGCTGAAAAGCGGGGAGAAGGTCATGGTTCCCGACGTCAAGGGCAAGGACCTCGCGGTCGCGATGCTCGAGATGCAGGCGAAGGAGCTCTATCCCAAGATCCAGCTCCGCTACTCCGACAAGAACGACGACAAGGGCCTGATCATCGAGCAGAGCCCCTCACCCGGCGCCATCGTCAAGGCCGGCCGCCGAATCAACCTCGTCGTGAGCCGCGGCGTCATCGTGGACCGCGTGGAGAACTTCGTGGGTCAGAACGTCGACGACGTGAAGATTCACCTGCAGGCCCTTTTTACCTCCATGGCAGTCCCGCTCATCACGATCAAGGAACCGCCGCTCTATAAATTCAGCTCGTCGACGGCGGGAACCATCCTTGAGCAAAACCCGCCGCAGGACACCACCATCACGGGTCCCGTCGAGCTTCAGCTCGTCGTCAGCCGCGGCCCCGAGAACAACAAGGTCCGCGTTTCCAACCTGACGGGGCTTTCGATCGGCAACGCGCTTATCCAGATGGCCTCCGGCGAGGTCATCTACGACTTCACCTCGCGCGCGCCCGAGGGCAAAGAGGCAGCCGGCACGGTCGTCTCGCAGATGCCCGCGGAAGGCGCGCTCGTCAACGCGTATTCCCGAGTCTCGGCGGTCGTCGCGCTGCCGGTCCAGTCGCCCGACGGGCGCGTGTACGGCATCTTCAGCGAGACCCTTCCCACGTATCCGTACCCCTTCCAGATCAAACTTGAGGCGGTCTCGCCCGACGGGGACCGACGCGAGCTTTTATCCATGAAGCATCCCA
>DAOPXQ010000096.1:0-8361 GCA_035352395.1 Treponemataceae bacterium
GGTGGAAAAACCCTTGTTGGAAACGAGGAGATTAAGGTCGAATTCGATAGACGCAAGATCGACAGGCTCAACGTGACCGGCGGCGAATAATCCGCCGACAAGCTGTTTCGCGGAAGCGCCCGTTCCGGCAAGCACGGCTCCCTCGGCCTTGACGCCAAAGGTGACAGGCTTGCCGAACAGCCGCTCCGACTGATAACGCGCGCGGCTCGCGTCGACCGTGGATCCTGATTCGGTTACCTTCGCGAGTACGTCCTTGACGAGCTGCGCGGGATAAGGCTTGAGCTGGGGAAGGAGGCCTACGAGGCCTTTCGTCTGCCAATCGCGGATGTCCTCGTACACGGAGTCGGAAGGGTCCATGACCGATTGCGCGTACATGGACACCGACAACAAGGCGACGAGCGCAAAAAGCGCGATTTTCTTATTCATTGCAAATCTCCATTGATGAACATAATTATCAGCGACTCGTTAAGGCGAAGGTACAGAACGTAATAACCCTATTGATAAAGGCCAGTTCGATGCGTTCCTTGATTCCCGGGAACGTCGGCGCGTTAATGCCGCCGACGCCATACACAATTATATAATCATCGCGGGGAAAAGCATACACCGCGGTCAGGAACCGGCCATTCTCGATGCAGGTAAAGCCACTGTATTTCAGGGGCGAATTGTTGAGCGAGGTATAGTAATACGACTCGTCGCCGCGCTCGTAATGGATATCGAATCCATAGGGAGTGAAGGGATATACCTCTCCCCAAGCGGATATGTCGGACCCTTTCGCCGAAGATACAACGGACTTAACGTTAACGTATTGATAGAGTTTATCCCAAACCTTGTTTCGCTCCGAATAGTACTTAATATCGCTATAGGCCGATACGCTCTCAAGACTGGAGGTCATCCCCCTCATAAAAGAATCAGACTTGTCGCGGGGAACCACGCGGATGATCTCCGCGAGATAGGCGGGTTTGAGGCCTTTTAGGCTGCTAAGGAGGCGAGTCGCGTCGGGCGTTACCGGCTTAAGGGAGACCCGGTCGAGCCTTCCAATGTTCCGAACGATAATCTCGCCGGAACGGAGTCTGGATATGTCGGACGCGGACAGATTACCGTTAAAAGTCGACGTATAGATGTCCTCGGCGGGAAGCGCCGCAAAGCCGAGAACGCAGGCAATAATCATTATAAAACGTCTGATCTTCATATTCCAAGAGGCCTTTTCACGCATATACATAAGACGTACGCACAATACCATACACAAAAATCCTTGACAATGGTTTATAGTTACAAAAGAAACGCATTGTGATATCATGATTCAAGTATTACAACAAGGAGCGCCAGCATGTCCGTCTCTCCAAATATCAAAGAATTGATGAATTCTTCATCGTTTATCCGAAAAATGTTCGAAGAAGGGATTCTGTTAAAAGCGCGTTTTGGCGCCGAAAACGTGTTCGACTTCAGCCTTGGCAACCCGGACCTTGAACCGCCCGCAAAGGTTAACGAACTGCTTATCGATATAGCGAAATCGGGAAAGACGGGACTGCACGCGTATATGCCCAACGCGGGGTATCAGTCGACAAGGACGGCGATGGCCGCAAAGGTTTCCGGGGAACAGGGCGTTCCAGTGGACTTTTCCCATATAGTGATGGGAATCGGCGCCGCAGGTGCCCTTAATGCCGTATTAAAGGCGATTTTGCAGCCGGGCGACGAAGTACTCGTGCCGGCGCCCTATTTTGCCGAATATGGCCACTACGCGAGGAATCACGGCGGAGTCCTGAAACCCGTGCCGACCACACCGGACTTTTCGCTCGACACCGACGCGATCGCCTCGGCGTTAACCGATAAAAGCGCCGCGATCATCATCAACTCGCCCAATAACCCGACCGGAAAAATATACTCGAAAGAAGACATCAAACGCCTCGCGGGAATTCTCGAATCGCATCGCGAAAAGACCGGAAGGACGGTCGCGATCATCGCGGACGAACCATATCGCGAGATCGTGTACGACGGACGCGCGATAGCGCCGATCTTCCCGGTTTGGCCAGACACGGTCGTCGTCGCGTCTTTCGCGAAAAACCTCAGCCTTCCCGGCGAGCGCATCGGGTACGCGGCGGTTAACCCGTCCTGCCCGGAAGCGAAAACCCTCGTCGACGCGATCATTTTCACGACGCGTATTCTCGGTTACGTAAACGCGCCGGCCACGTTTCAGAGAATCGTCGAGCGATGCTGGAACGAGCCGGTGGACTACTCGTCCTATCTCGTCCGCAGGAATAAGCTGACCGCGATACTTGACCGCGCGAAGATCCCTTACGCGATGCCCGAAGGCGCCTTTTACCTCTTTTGTCGCGTCCCCCCGAAAAACGGCGAGGCTGACGGCTCAATCGGCGACGACGTCGCGTTTTGCGACCATCTGAAAAAATACAACATCCTTGGCGTACCCGGTACGGGATTCGGCAAAAAGGGTTGGTTTCGCCTCGCGTATTGCGTTCCCGAAGCATCAATTAACGGTTCCTCCGAGGCGTTCGCGAAAGCCGCCGCGGAGTGGCGATAATTCTAAAGAAGGAGATACGCGATGAAGATTCTCATGGTAACGAGCGAGGCGGTTCCCTTCGCGAAAACAGGCGGACTTGCCGACGCCGTTTCCGCGCTTTCCATCGCGCTCGCCGAGCAGGGACATGACGTCCGAATCGTCATGCCGCGTTATTATCGAATAGACCGAAGCAAACTCAAGCTTATCCCCGGTCCGATGGGCGTTCATCCCGGGTATCAGGAAATATGGACCGGCGTGTACGAATCAGTGCTTCCCGGCTCCAAGGTTCCCGTGTATTTCATCGACCATGAGCAAAGCTATGGGCGCGACGGAATTTACGGCGTGCCCGGCGAGACAGATTTCAACGATAACCCGCAGCGCTTTTCGCTGCTCGGTCACGCGACCTTTCAGCTATGCCGCAAAATCCAGTGGATCCCCGACGTCATTCACGCGCATGACTGGGCCGCGGCCCTCGCGCCGATACTCCTCCGATTCAACGAGCGGCAGGGCGAGTTTGCGCATACCGCGAGCGTGTTCACGATCCATAACATCGGCTACCAGGGCGTTTACGGGAAGCATCTTTTCCCGTATACCGGGCTCAGCTGGGACAATTTCTACGCCGCGGGCTTCGAGGACTGGGACCGCATGAATTTCCTGAAGGCAGGGCTCGTTTCGTCGGATAAGCTGACCACCGTCTCGCCGACCTACGCGCGCGAGGTTCAGCGCCCCGAGTATGGCTTCCGCATGGACGGGATACTTCGGTATCGAACGGCCGACCTTTCGGGAATACTGAACGGGGTGGACACGACGATATGGAATCCCGCGAAGGATCCATTGATCGCGGCGAACTACACCGCGAAGACCCTTGATAAAAAGGCCGTGAACAAGGAAGCGCTGCAAAAGAAGATGGGGCTTCCCGTCGATCCGGACGTACCGATAGTCGGTATCGTGACGCGCCTCGCGGATCAAAAAGGGGTCTCGGAACTGTTCGGTCCCGCGTATGGGTCTGCCGCCCGCATTTGCAGCGAGATCAAGCTGCAAATGGTCGTTTTGGGCTCGGGCGAGGCCTGGTGCGAGAACGAGCTATCGGCGCTTAATAAAAGCCTCCCGAATTTCAGCGCGTACATCGGGTACGACGAAAGCTTGAGCCACCTGATCGAGGCGGGCTCCGACTTTTTCCTGATGCCGTCGCGATACGAGCCCTGCGGGCTGAATCAGATGTATTCCTTGCTCTACGGAACCCTGCCGATCGTCCGCCGAACCGGGGGATTAGCCGACACGGTAGAAAACTACAACGAGCAGACGGGCGAGGGAACGGGGTTCATATTGGATAACCTGACTCCGCAAAGCATTTACGATACCGTCGGTTGGGCGTCATACGCCTGGTACAATAAGAAGAATCATATTCGCGCGATGCAGAAACGCGGCATGGAACAGGAATTTGGCTGGGATGTCTCGGCTAAACGCTATCTTGAGGTGTATGAAGCGGCGTTAGCGATGCATAAATAAGCTAATTTCTGCCGTAGAAAAACAAGCCTTGAAAGTCGAGACTTTCGGGGCTTGTTTTTTAGTTATTTAGATTGATCGGTCAGGTCGGTAGCCCTCAGTATGAGAACCTTACCGGACGAATCCTGAACAAGGAGACCTTTTTCGGAAACGACGATCGGCGTGACGGACATGACGGTTACGGTCGACTTTGCCTTCGTTTCCATCTTGGCGTCAAAACGGCCAAGGACGAAGGAACCACCGGGTTCCTCGATGACCGCGTAGTAATCGTTGCCGTTTTTAACGAGGGCGCTCCATTCGGCCATGGAATCCGCGCTTTGCGCCGTAATCTCCAGTTTATCTCTATCGATCGTTACCAATCGAATCGCGGCGTTTCCGCCTTTTTTGCCGGCGATGGCGACGATTCCCGCGTCAGAGTCGATCATCGTGCGACCGCGAATGGAATTAATCCCGGACTTCTTAAGCTCCCGCCCGTTGTTAAGGTCCACGACGACGAGCTCCGCGAGCATCGATTTTTCGTCCACGATTTTCAGCATATATCCCGGAAGGGCGGACGCAAGAGCCGCTTCGCCCCCGGCCTTGGCTTCCTTACGTTCCTCCTCGATCTGCTTTTGTACGTCCGAGGCGATTTCCTTGCGGTCGTTCTGGGCTTCTTTCTGCTTGGTATCCGCGAGCTTCTGATCTACCTTCGCCGCCTCTTCCTTTTTGGCGGATTCGTCGGAGGCTTTCTGCACCTCGTCCTGCTTCTTGGTAACTTCCTTCGCCTTCTCGTCAGCGGTCGCCTGCGCCGTCTTTGCCTTTTCCTGCGCGGCTTTATCGTCCGGCTTTGCGGCCGCTTCCTTCTTCGCGGTCTCGGCTTCTTTCTTCGCGGTCTCGGCTTCCTTTTGCGCCTGGGTCAGTTCCTGTTTTTTCGCGGTCTGATCGGCCTTTGCCTGCGCGGACTCTTGCTGGGCGGTGTCAGCGCGTTTCTGGGCCTGGTCGCTCTCGCGTTCCTTCAGGTCCACCATGTCTTTTCTCGTGTCGATGCCCGCGTCCTTGTCCTCGCGCATCTTGGTAACGACGTCCTTGCCCGAAACGGCGCTCGTGTCGATGGCGCTTAAGGTGCCGGAGAGACGCGCGTCGGAAAGGGGAATCACGATTTGGCTCTTTCCCGGCCAATCGCTGTAAAGAACGGAAAGACCGACCTTATCGGCAGCGAGATAACCGGTTACGACGGGCTTGTATCGCGTTTTGAAGGTATCGATTTTACCGCGATACACGGCGTTATACACGGTAATGAACGTGGCGAGCGTCGAGGAGTCCTTCTTGGAGTAACCGTACGCCGAAGACAGATAGGCGGAGATTATTCGCCTGAGGTTATCGATATGGTCAACGCCGACGCCCTCGCCGAGGATCAGGATATCGGCATCCAGGCCGGTCGTCACCTTAGCGTCGACGGCATGGATTACGTAATAGCGAGACCGATCGCCGACCGTGCCGCTCGAGACGATGAGCGAACCGAGATTCTTGCCGATTCCCTCGATCTCCTCCGCGGAGCTGATGACGGATTGTGGACCCGTATAGTTAATGAACTCGATCGCCGATCCTTCGGCGCCCGTGTCGATCTCTTTCCTGTCGACGTCAAGCGCCGATACGTACGCGACGCATAGGGCCGCCATCAAGAGTGCCGCGATTTTCTTCATCCGATGCCTCCAACAATTACTTTAGTATATCGCCAAGCGTTTTCCGCGCGTGATTCTGAACATCCGCGCTATAGGGCGGACCAAGGTACGACGAGAGCGTCCGCGCGCCCTCGCGCGCGATCTCCCCGGCGGAATACCGCAAAACCGAGTACAGGGCATCGATCGCGGCGCGCTGCGCCATGTCGTTGGAAAACCCCGCCTCCGAGGAAACGGTACGGATCGCCGTTAAGGAGGCGCCGTCCGTATCGCAGCCAGTCGCCCCAATCCCGTATAAAACGCCGATCGACAGGGACTCGTCATCCGATCCATGCGCCGCGAGCAGCAGGATATCGCGATACTCTGACGATCCGAGCTGCCCAAGAAGGCTCGCGGCCCTGCCGCGTTCGGCGCCCGTAATCGATCTGCCGCCAAACCCCGTACCGTCGTCGCCGGAAAGTATCTCCGCCAAACGGCGCGCGTACTCGACTTCGCGCGATCCAACGGTACCGGCCGAGATATCGCGCTCGACTCGATCGAAAAAATCGGCGTTTTGGGCGAAATCGCTCATAAACGATATACCGAATACCGTCGATTTCCCGTTAAGTATACCGTAATTTTCGTTTTTACGGTGTTTTTTTTCCCTTTTTATGCGGGTTTCCGGGAGATAGCAGGAGAGCCTCCATCCGGTTGTATACGCGTACATGCGACCATCGTCGGAGATAACAGGCGCCGACGATAGTCCGCCGATCGATCGTTGCCAAATTACCTTCCCGCCGGAGGAAAGGGCGCAGAGGGAACCGGGAAGGCTCAGGGTATATTGGCCATAATCCCACTTGATTCTCGCCCCGGAAGCGCCGGATACTCCCGTCGACTGCGACCACAGGGGAACGCCGTCGGTAACGTTGCAGGCGCGCGCGATCCCGTCCGCGTGGATCGCGACGACCGTACCCTCGAGAAGGGCGAACGCGAGCGGTTCCGCGGGGGTCGATATCTTCCAAATGCATTCGGTTGCGGGACGCGTGCCACCAGAGCGTCCGTCGCGAACGTCATATGCCCGGATCGCGCCCGAGGAAGAACCGGTAAGGTAGCCGCCCGGGATCGGAAAGACGACTCGGATGGATTCTTCCGGCACTGTCCGTTCAAGAAGCTCCCCAAAGGGCGAAATCCTAAACAAGGTAAGCCCTCCGACGGCGATTAAGTCGCCGTCGCCGGTCTCCGACAGGGGTTGGGTAATCGGTTCCTCAAGGCGGAGCGCCCATTTGACGCATCCCTGGGGAGACACGCAGACAATTCGGTTATTAAAGGGGATAAAAACCCGCCCGTCGCGACCCTCAAGGGGAGAAAACGCGGGCGTACCGGAACCGGACATTCTCCAGAGGAAGCTCCCGTCTGCATTAAATGAGGAGATGACGCCGGATTCGGAGCACACGAGCACCTGGCCTGAAGCCAAAACGCCCAGAAACGGGGCGGGCTTTCCCGAGAGAGGCTTTCGCCAGAGATACGCGCCGGAGGGGGAAAGGCAATCGACCGTGCGGTCATCGAGGACGAGATACACGTTGCCCCCGGCGACCACGGGACCCGCGATAGGGTCAGCCGTGAGCGCGGATACCCACTCGGGCTCAAGGGCATATACCGCCGCGGACAGAAGTGTAAGTATAATCAGGATCGCGCGCGCTCGCGCATGACGGCCAATCATCGCCTGAATACCCCGAAAGTCTCGATATGGCTCGTTTGCGGATAGAAGTCGAGCAGGGTAACGTCGTCAAGGGTAAAGCCCGAGGCGCAAAGGCGCGCGGCGTCTCGCGCGAAGGTGACGGGATCGCAGGAGACATAGCGCAGCTCGGGGATTTTTGAGGCCGCGAACCATTCCAGCGCAGCTTTCCCGATTCCCTGCCGGGGCGGGTCAACGATCGCGCAGTCGTACGCGAGGCGCGAGGCGGGATGACTGGGCCAGCGCTCGTCGCTGACGGCGCAAAGCGTTACCGGTCCGTCGTGCCGCGCGAGGTTTTTTTCCGCCATCGCGAGCGCCTCTTTATTATGCTCGACGAGCACGGTCTCCCTATAACGGGAACCGGCGAAAACGGAAAAAGTTCCCACGCCGGAATAGAAGTCAAGAAGCCTCGTACCCTCCGGAAGTCCCTTGCATACGGCCTCCATGGCGCGCGCGAGCATTCCCAAGTTTGATTGGAAAAAGCCCCGAACGTCGAACGAGATATCCTCGCCCAGAATCCGTACGGTACACAGATTGTCGATATCCTCGACCCAAAGCCGTTCCCCGTCGGAAAAAACGTGAAAACGGTCGTCGACGTTGCCTTTCCGCGAAATACGGGCGAGCTCCCCGGAGGTAAGGGAATCGCGAATGGCTCGAAGGGCGACCGGACAATCTCCGATCGGAACGATGGAATCGCTTTTTCCCTCTTTTAAGCCAACGCGGCCGTCGCGAGTACGGTGAAACTGAAAGCGCGAGCGGTATCCTAACGGATCCCCGGTCAACGCCGAGGGATGGCCCTCGAACGGCACATGGGCGCGCGTAAGGGAATCGGAAAGAATCGAAAGTCGAAGCTCCGTCTGGTATTCGGGATCGGCCATCTGCAGCGAGCAGCCGCCGCATACGGAGAAAAGCGGACAGGGCGGGGTAACGCGGTGGGCAGAGGGCTCCCGCACGCCGAGAAGCCGGGC
>DAOPXQ010000097.1:0-8296 GCA_035352395.1 Treponemataceae bacterium
AACGAGCGGAATATAGTAAGATTTCATCATGTCAACCCCAACCGATATCTCGGTACTTTTAAGACTCTATACCAGCAAGCAAAAATCGCCCACGGTCATCATAGCAGATTTCTGCGATTACCTCCAAAAATACGCGCGCCACTATCTCCAAGAAGCGCCGGAGCTCGTCATGTACCTGGACGACACGCAGAACGTCGTGCAGAAAGAGCTCGACCGGCTTTCGGTCGACGACAAAGTCGTGCTGACCACGGACATGAAGGGCAAACGGCTCGTCTTCGTGCCGCACTACTACATCGACCGAATGATACAGCGATACCGAGAGATCGACGAAAGGCCCGAAGTGCCTTTCCCGCTCGTTACGGAACTCCCGTCTGGGTTGCCGGGAAACTTCGTCAAAACGGTCTATATCACGACCGACTTCGCCCCGATGATCGAGGGAGGGGATCGATCCAACGCGTGGATGAACAAGCTCATTTTCCCGGACGAAACCCCCGCACTGATATACCCTGGCTCGATCTCGCCGGAGAAGATGCTCGACCTCGCGCTCGCGAAGATCAGGATATTCCTCCGAAAGGACGAATCGCGCGATTACGTCCAGAAACGGCTCATGGTCGCCAATCCCGGCAAGGAACTGACGATCAAGAATTACCTGATCCAATTCCAGACGAGGCCGACGGAATCGCTGAGCGCCCTGAAGCATTCGGGCGACGCGTTCCTTTTCTGGAGCTATCTATGCTCCTTCGTCCGCCAGGACTACATCAAGAAAACGGAGAAGACGCCGGAGGAAACCTCGCTCCTGCAGTCAATATTCATCGCCGAATACCTGAATAATTACTACAAGAACCGGGCCCAGGAAGAGCTTCAGAGGGAAACGGCCCTCAAAAACCTCGACCTCGCGTTCCAGAAACCGCCTTATTACTTCGACATGGAGACGGTCTCGCGGTTCACCGATTCGCGCGGCGTCCCTCTGCTCGGGCAGTACAAGGACGCGGACCTTGAGGCGTTCATACGGGAAAAAACGGCGGATACCGGCAAGAGCTCCCTGCCGCCGCTTCTCGTTTTCAAGACCGAGGTAAATAACCGGTATTTCATACTGAAGGAAAAGGTCGCGCCGCTCGCCATCAAGCTCTGCAACGACAGCCGAAAGATCATCAAGGACGCCATAACGACGGAATGGTTCCGGTCGCTTTCCGCGTATCGGCAGGATGACGCGATGAAGAGCCAGCAGGAGTTCGAGAAAAAACTCGACGCGCTGTGCAGGCAAAACTCGCCGATCCTGTGGAGCCTCGTCGGGGCCTCGTTCATCCCCCTGCTTTCGCTGGAGGACGCGGACTTAGGCGCGGAGAGCGGATTCCGCCTCTTCGCGCACGGAAAGATTCTACCCTGGAGCGAGCTATTGATGCTGGATAGGCAGGAGATGATCACGGACACGCGGATACTGCTGCCGTTCTGGTACACCCTCCCGATCATCTCGTCGCTCGTCGCTTTTTTCCGCAGGCCCCGCAAGGCAAAGGCGAAAAAGAACGTCGCGAGCGCGGAAACGGCCGAGGGAACCGGCAAGGCAAACGGCGAGGAGAGGCAGCAGAAAAAGGCGGAACTCCGAAACGCCTGCGTCTCGGTGGAACGGTCGCTGGTGCCCGCCGGGTCTTCGCTGGAACGGGAACTCGAGGCGCAGCAGGACCTCTGGAACCGAACGCTCGACCCGGAATCGAAGAGCAACCTGACGGAAGACGTCAACTCGCTCGTTCGGGATTATATCAGGCGGATATTGCGCACCCTCAAGGCGTCGACGTTCAATCGGGAACGCGTGGAAAACCTCGCGGTCACTCTCGTCGACACCCCAGGGCTCATGAAGATAAAGAACCGCGACGCGCTACTTGCGTACGTGCAGCTCTACATCATTCAGCTGATTAAAAACGTCAATTAGGCCGTTTGTGGCCGCGTTTGCCGGCCGGTTTTCTCGCGGAGTCCCTTGAGTCCCCGCGTCCCGCGCCGGGCTTTGCCCCCGCGCCGGCCCGGGCTCCCGAGGGTTTAGCGTGACCGGACTTCCCGCCCGAGGCCTTCGCGCCCAACGCCCTCGCGCCGCCGCCCTTTACCCCTGCAAGCTTCCTGAAATTCGCCCGCTCGGTCATCTGCTTCAGCTCTTCCATCCGCTCGGGATCGTAAAAACCGTCCTTCCAATTGAATCGCGAAACCTCGGGAAGCGCGGTTCCCTTTCGATATGAATCCATTATCTGACGATACTCGTTCTTGGCGACCTTGGTCCGCGAAAGGTCGATGATGAAGCGACCAAAGCCTAGTTTACGGATCGAGTTTGCCTTGTCCGCGATGGAGAACGGAACCTCGGGCATGACGAACGACCCATCCTCCGTCGAGAGGGTCTTGAAGACGCCGCCCTGCCTGTCGCTGAAGAACGTGAAATTATAGTCCGTAGGCAGCTTGAAGCGCATGCGGAACAGCGCGGGATACGCGAACACGGTAAGGAACACATGGTCGCGCGCGCGGCCCTCGTACGTGGCCTCTAGGTTCTCGCGGGAATTCTCGAGCGGCGTAATCTGCCAGCACAGGCCCTGCTTCGCGAGCCAGTCGGCGGACCAGCGGTTGAACGCGTAGAGATACGGTCCCGCTACGAGCTTTAACCCGCGATTGCGCAGCATTCCGAGGTGCCCCGGATTATTAACGATAAACTGCGTGTAGCCGTTTTCGACGAGCTCGTCGAGCGTCGTGGAAAGACCGTCCTCGATCCCCTGAGGAAGGAACGGATCGATGGAAAGGATTATCTCGCGCTTCGGGAACGGAAGGACAAGCGCCGGCTGAGTCGCTCCCGCGCCGGAACTCGAATCCGATTTCCCGAGAAGCGAGGCGATCGTCGCGTGATTAAGTTCCAGGATAGCCCTGACGGGTCGATCCGTCAGAATCGCGAAAAGATCCTCGATGGTGGAAACCTGTACGTACGCGCCCGCGGGGAAATCGTCGATCTCCTCCTTTCTGGCGCGCACGACGCTTTTGGCATCGGACACCGCTTTGGTACCGGTCCCCTCGCCACTGAGATCAAGCTTGAGTAGCGGGAGTTTCTCGCCGCCCGGTTGGCTGCGGTACGCCGCGAGATCGTTGGGGAGCACGCGCGGATAGCGCTTTGACATCGCTTTGGTTTGCAGAAGGTACACCGAGTCGCCGGTGCCGAACCCTTCCGGGATATCGATCCAGCGGAGACCGTCTTCCTCGCGAATCTCCTTGACCTTGTGGCTTTCGCGGCCGGAGTCGTCTTTCTTGTGAAGGCGGAGGGAATCGCCCTCGTCGGGATCGTAGGAGCCGCCCTTGAGCGTGGCGAGACGCCCGTCTTCCTCGGTCTTTACGCGGTCGATCTTTCCGAGAAAAATGCCGGTGCCGCCGGCCTGTTCGGGATTGAGAAAATTCTCGGCCTTCGAGGAATCATACCAGTAGCGGGTCTTCGCGCGCGCAAAATCGTTGGCGAGGATTCGCTTCGCGGTCTCGACGGAGCCCTTACGGTCTTCCTGCCAATGGTCAAGGACGTAACGATAGGCGGATACCACCGTGCCGACGTACTCGGCGCTCTTCATGCGGCCCTCTATCTTGAACGAATGAACGCCGGCCTGAACGAGGTCCGGAATGCGGTCGATGAGCTGAAGGTCGTGGGGCGAGAAAAAATAGCCCTGTCGGGTACCGCCGGAGACCTCCGCGGAATAGAGCCGCCGGCACGCCTGGGCGCACATTCCCCGATTGGCGGACTTGCCGCCGAGGAAACTGGAAAACAGGCACAGTCCCGACTCGCTCACGCAAAGCGCGCCATGGACGAACACCTCAAGTTCGCAGGAGGTCCGTTCCTTGATCTCGCGAATCTCCTCGATCCCGAGCTCGCGCGCGAGCACGACGCGGGAAACCCCGACGCGGCTCATGGCGTTCGCGGCGCGGGCGCTCGCGATGTTCATTTGGGTGGAGGCATGGATTCGAAGTTTGGGAAAATGCTCTCGGGCGAGGTTCAGCACGCCGAAGTCCTGGACGATAAGCCCATCGGGGCCCATACGGTCCAGGTACGCGAGGAACCGGTACATGCGCTCCGTTTCCTTTTCCTCGAGCACGGTATTCACGGTGACGAGCACCTTCTTACCGCGCTTATGGAGGGCGTCGACCGTTCCCTCGAACTGGGACCAGGCGAAATTGGACGAGCGGAGTCGGGCGTTAAAACTCTTAAGCCCGAGATATACGGCATCGGCCCCTTCATTAATAGCGGCGTCGAGCGCCTCCGGATTGCCGGCCGGCGCGAGCAGTTCTGCCATAGATTCCTCCCGTTCAGGGCCAATACTACCCTGAATGCGGAGAATATGCAAACCGCGCGCGGGGCTTACTATGATTTACCAGGAGATATTACGGGTGCCGGGACTCGCCTTTAGCTTTGGGCAAAGGGCCCAGTCGGCGGCTGAGTCGGTATCGGGCGCGCCGGGATTCCGCCCAAGGGTTCGCGTCGGGGTCATGCCTAGCGCGGAAGCCGCCGTAGCGACCGAACCATCGCCCTTCCACGCGGCCACCGATACGACCTCGGAGGCCGCGCGCGATATGGCATCGGTTGGCCAGCTCGCCTTGTCCGGCTCCGCCACGAGCAGCGCGTCGAGAATAGTCCCGCCTTTCCGCTCCCGAACGACGATAACGTTGGTTTCTTTTAAAGGAGAGCTTTTCCGATTGTCCCAAAAATCGCGCGCGTCTGCTCGGGCTTCAGTTCCGCCCGAGGCGTCTGTCGACCCGGTCTCGTTGACGAGGCCATCCTCCACCGAGCGAAGATGGTACATAACGTAGTCTCCCGCGCGAACCTCGGCGGATGGGAACGACCAAGCAATACCTGACTTATCGGCCGCGCAAGAAATCTCCACGCCGGCAAGGTTACCGTCCGAAAGCGCGAAAAACTCGATAAACTCGACCTTCGGATTAACATAGTCGGTCCTGATCTCGTTGATCAAAAGACGCGGCGGACGCTCGTTATAGCCGATAAACGGGACCGAAAACGAGAGGCTATTCCCCCCGGAGTCCTCGACCGTCGCGGAAAGGTAGGCCGTCGAGCCGACGGCAATGGCCTCGTCGAGGATAAAGGCGATCTCGCCCGGCTCGTCGGGCGACTCTTCCCAGGAAGCGGTTATCGGAATCGATTGGTCGGCACCGGAGCCGGGCTCGCCGGTCACAGCGCTTTCCCCGGGGATTACCGAGGCCCCTGTGACGGTGACGGGAAGGGAGAAGGTCGCGCGGATCTCCCTTGAGCCGCGCGTCTCCACGGAAACGAGCTTGGGAACGGAAATTCCCCCACCAAAAACGGTTACGATCTCGGGATCCATCGCGCATGAGGCGAGCGAGCAGACGCCGATCGCGACGGCGGCAATGGCGATAAAGGCAATGATATTCCGTGGCATTGGGATCCTCCGGAAGATGTTGTTCGCCGGGATATCGCTTTTTGCCCGAAAATCTGCTATTGATGTACCCATGGATTTTATCATTCACGCGCTCAAGCTGCATAAGCCGATCACGCTCCCCGAATCGGGCATTGCCCCGGACGGCACGGCGGAATTATACGAATATCGCTCGCTCGTCGCCAAAAACGACCTCGAGCCGAATAGAGAAAAACACCTTGCCGACGGAAAGCCGATCGGGCGGATCGAGATGGGAACCTATCTTTTTACGCAGGGGAATCTCCCGAAAACCGGGCGAGAAGAGGCGTTCAGGGAAGCGGCCGAGGCGCTGTGGCTCGAGGCCTTGTGGCTCGAGACCGAGTTCGCGTCCGACAGGGTATTCGTGAGAATCCTGTCGGAGGACTCAAAGACGGTGTTTCAGGCGTTCAGGGAAACGACGCCTAAAGCCTGACGGCCTCGACCATATAGCGGATAGACCCGCCTTTGGGGGCAAAATGCTCTTTCTCGATCACGAACACGAGCGCCTTTCCCGCATCGTCGGTGACGATGCGCCTAATCGTGTAGCCCTTAACGCCGTCTCGCTTGAAACCGGGAAGACCCACGGTCTTGCGGACGGTTTTTCCGTCGGCGTCGGTAATGGACACCAAGAGATAGAACGACGAACGGACGTCCTTTCCGGCGCCTTCCACGAGGCAATTAAGAGTCACTTCGTAGGAACGGCCCGTGTCGAAATCGCGGAAGGACAGGGTTTTAGGAGCCGGATCGCTGTCGGCCTGCACGTACAGGGGTCGTCCCTGAAGGGACTGATCGATGCCCGTTTTTTTGGCGAACGGGGTCGACGCTCCCTGCAGCGCCGAAAACGCCACGCGGCCATCCTTCGTCGGCTCGTCCCCGGAGGTGAATTTGCCGCCCTTAAGGAAATCGTTGCGCGCGACGTCGACGAACAGGATATCCGCGTAGGCGCGATAATCGGAGTCCGTGATCCCATACTGCCCAAAGGCGTACCGAGACCCGTCGGGCGAGAACCCGAGGCTGACGAAAGTCGCCACGTCGCCGGCGGTCGCGACCGAAAGCGAAAGAGCGCAAAGGAATAAGACGGCAATTTTCCGCATAGATATCTCCCTGATGATCGTTATCACTAATATCGACAATATACGGACGCACTTGAGCGGGCGCAATTCACTTTAATGGCTTTTGATGGTATCATCCCTGCATGACCATAGCGACCAGGAATAAATTCATTCGCGCCGCGGCCCTCATCGCCCTATCCTTCGCGATCACGGCGGTAGTCTGCGTCATCCTGATTCTCGTGAAAAAGCGCCTAC
This sequence comes from Treponemataceae bacterium, assembly GCA_035352395.1. Taxonomy (GTDB): domain Bacteria; phylum Spirochaetota; class Spirochaetia; order Treponematales; family Treponemataceae; genus Teretinema. The sequence goes on from DAOPXQ010000097.1 coordinate 6,740, forward strand.
CCGCCGAGATGATAGGCACGCGCGCGACATTCGCCCTTAAGGGCATTCCGTTCGCGCAATGGAGCTCGCGGGCCTCGATCGCGGCGATCGCGATCTATCCGTTTTTCGCGCTTGCGGGCCTTCTGTATATCCTCTTCGCCTTCGAGAAAACCCAAACGGTGGAGATAACCTTTTTCGCGGCGTGTCTCTTCGCGATCTCCTTCGAGACCCTGCGCCTTTTCATCCCGCTGTACCAAACCTGGATTCACGGGGACTTTCTCGCCGTCGCGGTTTCGCGCGCGGTTCTCGTCTCGAGGATCTTCGTGCTGCTCGGCCTTCTCGCGAGCGGGATATTCACGACGGGACAGACGGCCCAGCAGCTCGGGCCGAGCGTTTTCCTGCTCGCGTTCTTCTCGTTCGGGCTCGGTAGCGCGATCCCGCTCAATTCGTCGCGCATGAGCGCGAATTTTCTCGTCATCCCCGGCTATTCGGGGATGCTCAGCCTATTCATGCTGCTTCTTGGCTTTCTTGCGGTGCTTTCGTACCTTATTCCGGGCAAAATGAGGGTAATTCCCGAATACAAGCACGCCGCTTTCGGGCTCATCCTGTTCCTTGCCGGATACGCCCTCTTGTCCCTGTGCGACTCATGGGCGTTCTTCGGCGGGGGAGCCGCGCTTTTCATCGCGGGCTCCTGGCTCTATCTTGAGCGTCTTCACCGATACTATCTCTGGCAATGATCGATCAAATCATAAAGGCGACTAGAGCGCCGATGGCTATCGGTATTAATAGATTATCGTAATCTTTGAGCGGCAGAACCTCGATCAGCATCGCGAGCAGGGCGACGGTAAGCGCCTTGACGGGATCGAGCAGAACCGCGAACGACGAGACGGCGACGGCCGCGAAGCACGCCAGGCTTCCCGCCACGGTCTTGCCGCCCGTATGCGGTATCTTTATCCTTCCGAACAGCTTTCCCGCGAGACTCGCGATCCCATCCCCGAACGCAAGCGCGAATATGCCGACGCACGCGGCGATTGGGGGAAACAAGACCAGCGCGAGCAGCACGCCAAGGGCCATCGTCACGGGTCCAAGCACGAACCTGCCCGAGTCGCGCTTTCTCGACGCGAAGGCCGTGATCCCGGAGATCAGCGGGATTGTCTTGCCCGCGAGCCTCCGATACTCGCAAAACGAGTACACGCAAATCACGGCGGAGAGCGCGATTACGGTCGCGTCGAGGTTAATGCTCGCGGCAAGCGCCACGAGGGACGCGCACAGATGTATTGATTTTCTGAATATCTCCCTAACGAGGTCATCAACCGTCGCCGAGTGAGATATCTTTCTATACCTGAAATTAGCGATAAATCCCATTGGTCGCCCTTTCGTCTACAGAGTATAACACCCAATAAACAACCAAAGAGACAAAAAAAAGGCTTTTTTTTGGACGATCCGTCCCTTCGGGCCGGGTGCTGTAAGGAATTGGATTGTAAGCCGAAAACTTCGTTTTCGGCATGCGCTACTGGATTTGAACCAGAGCCTTGAGCATTCGCTTCGCGAAAGCTCAGCATTCGCTTCGCGAAAGCT
>DAOPXQ010000098.1:0-8282 GCA_035352395.1 Treponemataceae bacterium
GCATAAAGCTGCCGGTCAGAAATGCGTATCCGTTCATGCGGAGGCTTCCGATCCTGCCGGATATCCTTTTCCCGACGACGGTATAAAATCCGAACGCGAGCGCCGAAAGGACGGTCAGCGTGGGGCCAAGCAATACGCCCGCGCCGCCCGCGCCGCCCATACTCGCCATGAGCGGCTTGAGAGAGATAATGACGGTGCCCGCGATTCCCAGGGCAAGGGCGATAACCTTACGAGGCCCGATTCGCTCGCCGTCGATTAGCGCCGCGAAGATGGAAACGAAGACCGGGTTACAGCTAAAGAGAACCGCGGTGACGGCGGCGCTCGAGCCCGGGAGCGAGAGGCTCGCATTGATAAGGCTCATGCTCACCACGACGTTAAGCCCACCGGCGAGCGCGCACAAGGCGAAATCCCTCGGGGAAATGGTAAGTTCCCGCTTTACCGCGGCTACCGCGAGCAGCATTGCGCCGCCAACGAAGAACCTGATGAAATTAATCTGGAAGGGATCGATCCGACCGCCCATCATCTTATTGACGACTTCGTAGGTACTGAAAAAAAGGATCGTCGCGAACAACAGGATAAAGCCCCTGCTACGCTCGCTTTTTGAAATGGTGTCCATGGCGCGTAATCTTACCCCCTAACATCCCCAAGGGCAAGGGCGCGGATAGGCGGATCGGCGCGACGAAAAAGGGATGACTCCGCGGGCGTCGCGTGATATGATTATCGCATTCAACACCAAGTCGATAAGGAGAATCTCATATGTCGGTTAAAAGGGCGACGCGTTTTCTGAACAACGTGATGGTCGTGACCATCATCATCGTCTGCGCGATCGTGGTGCTCGCGGCCGTCGAGGAACTCTTTCATCCGTTCGCTCCCTGGATCAAACAGGCGGGACAGTGGTTCGCAAGGACCGAAAAGCTCCTCAGCGGGAACTCGCTCATGGGAATCTCGTTCGGCATGATCGCGCTCACGGTCATCGTGTGCATTCTTCCTATCTTCATGCCGCGCGTCAACAAACAGCAATATAAGACGAACACGATCCGAGGCGTCATCGCGTCGGTGGTTTTTTTCTTTACCCAGGCGATGTACGCCTGGGCCGAACACTACGGCAAGCTACAGCTCATCGGCGCCATGATCCTCGCGATCATCATCACGATGATCGTCATCGAATTCCTCTCGCTCCTCACGAGGATCGACGAAGAGGTTTCGCTGCGCACCGACCTCTTGGCGGCGGCCGCGTCCGGTCTCGCCTCCGGTATCGTCATCAAGCTAATATCGGTCCTCATCACGCTCTTCAAGGCATAAGCCAATATCGCAACAGGAGTAAACAAGTTGGACAGGAAACAGTATCTCCCCCTCATTCGCATGGCGCTCGCGGAAGATTTAGGCAAAGCGGGCGACGTGACGAGCCTCGCGATTTTCCCCAAAAAAAAGAACGCGGCATTCACCCTTCTCTCGAAGGACGACGGGATCCTCTGCGGGATGGAGCAGTTCTCCGCCGTATTCGCCGAGCTTGACCGCAAGATATCCGTCGAGGCCTACTTCCGCGACGGCGACGCGCTCAAGAAAGGCGACGTCGTCGCGCGCGTGCGGGGCAACCTGACGGCGATTCTCTCTGGCGAGCGCACGAGCCTTAATATCGTCTCGCACCTTTCGGGCATCGCGACGAAAACCGCGGCGCTCGTTCGCGCCGCGGGCAAAAAACCGATCGTGCTCGACACCAGGAAAACGATCCCGGGGATGCGCTACCTCCAGAAATACGCGGTCGCCACCGGCGGCGGGCAGAACCACCGCATGGGGCTTTTCGATATGGTGCTTATTAAGGACAACCACGTCGACGCGGCGGGGGGAATCGCCAACGCCGTACGCATGGCGCGCGAGCGCTGGGGCGACAAATACAAGATAGAGGTTGAGACCAGAAATCTCGACGAGGTGCGCGAGGCGGTATCGCTCGCGGTCGACCGGATCATGCTTGACAACATGGACGACGCGACGATGAAGGAAGCGGTCGAGGCGATCGCCGGACGCGCGGAGACCGAGGCGTCGGGCAACATGACCATCGAGCGGCTCAAGGGTCTCGCGGAAACCGGCGTGGACTTCGTCTCTTTCGGGGAGCTCACGCACACCGTAAAGATCTTCGACTTCTCGCTCAAGCAGGAATCCTGCGAATGAACGGCAAGGTAATCATCGCGGCGCACCACTACCAGCGCCCGTCGATCGTCGCGCGCGCCGCCCTCGTCGGGGACTCGTACCGTCTCGCCGTCGAGGCCGGAAAGTCCGACGCCGAGTACGTCGTCCTATGCGGCGTGCGATTTATGGCGGAAAGCGCCGCGATATTCGCGCGCGAGGGGCAGAAGGTTCTCCTTCCCGACTGGGACGCCGGATGCCCGATGGCAGACATGATAGACGCGGAGACGGCGCGCGACGTCCTCGACTCCCTGCGAGCCAGAACCGGCAAGCGAGTCGTTCCCGTCACCTACATGAATTCCTGGGCAGACCTCAAGGCGCTCACGGGACGCGAGGGCGGCAGCATCTGCACCTCGGGCAACGCGAAAAAAATCGTCTTGCATTTTCTCGATCAGGGCCTGCCGATATTCTTCCTCCCCGACTTTAACCTCGGGATCAACACCGCGCGCGAGCTCGGGATCCCCGACTCCGCCATCCGGCGCGTGCTCCGCGACGGCTCGCTTGCGAAGGTCGACGGAGATGACCCCGTCGGCGCTGAACTCGACGCCGCGAACCCCGACGACGACGTACGCATGTTCCTCTGGGACGGCTTCTGCCACGTGCACCGCCACTTTACGCCCGAGCATGTCCGAGCGGCGCGCGAGCGCGATCCAACGGTACGGGTCATCGTGCACCCCGAATGCAAGCCGGAGACGGTTCTCGCCGCCGACGCGTCGGGGTCCACAGAGGCGATGTACCGTATGCTGAAGGACGCGAGCGACGGCACGAGCTGGGCCATCGGCACCGAGGGGCGATTCGTCGAGCGGATGATCTCCGAATTTCCCGAAAAAAAAATCAGACATCTCTTCGTCTCGTACTGTCATAACATGGACAAGATAGACGACGCGGCGCTCGACGCGACGCTCAAGACTATCGAGCGTCACGAGAAAACCGGCGAGCCGCTCAACGCGGTCACGATCGACGCGAAGGTGAAGGCGGACGCGGCGCTCGCGCTCGACGCAATGGTCCGCGTCACGGAGGCAAAATGAGAACGCATCATGACGCGATAGTCGCGGGCACGGGCATAGCGGGACTTACCGCGGCGATACGCTGCCGCGAGGCGGGCCTCGACGTGCTCGTCATCACGAAACAGGACCGCGTGGAGGAATCGAACACGAACTACGCGCAGGGCGGCATCATCGCCTGGCGCGAGGGAGACTCGCCGGAGGCGCTCGCGCGCGACGTCATGGAAGCGGGATGTCGATTCAACAGCGCGGAAGCGGTCAAGCGTTTCTCGGAAAAGGCGCCGCGACTCGTGTTCGACTTCCTGATCGACCGCGTCGGCGCTGCGTTCAGCCGCAACTCGCGCGGCGAGTACGACTATACCGAAGAGGCCGCGCATTCCGAGCGGAGGATACTCCACTTCGAGGACCACACCGGCGACAGCATCGAGTCCGCCCTCGTCGCCTACGCCCGCAAGATCGGCGTCAAGATACTCCCGGGATGGACGGCTGTCGACCTTATCACGAACAACCATCACTCGCTTGACCCGCAGGAACGCTACCGCCCGCGCGAAGTCTTTGGGCTCTACGCGCTCGAGAACTCGACGGGCGAGGTGCATACCCTACTCGCGGACGCGGTCATTCTCGCAACCGGCGGCATAGGTAATATATTCCAGTTCACGACGAACCCGATCTCCGCGACGGGCGACGGCGTCTCCATGGCGCACCGCGCGGGCGCCGAGATCGTCAACGCGGAGTTCATGCAGTTCCACCCAACGGCCCTGTTTCACAAGGATATCAAGCGCTTCCTCATCTCTGAGTCGCTCCGCGGCGAGGGCGCCAAGCTCGTCGACCGCGCGGGCAAGCCGTTCATGGCGCGCTATACCCCGCAGGAGGAACTCGCCCCCCGCGACGTCGTCACACGCGCGATCTTCGAGGAGATGTCGCGCCAAGGCAGCGAGTATATGCTGCTCGACCTCGCGGGCCATTATAAGGGCGAGACTCCCATCAAGCAGCGATTCTCGAGAATTTACGAGACCTGCCTCTCGGGCGGCATCGACATCACCAAGGATCCGATCCCGATCGTCCCCGCGGCGCATTACTTCTGCGGCGGCGTAAAGGTCGATTCCGTGGGGCGCACCCCGATCTCGCGTCTCTACGCGGTCGGCGAGGTCTCGTGCACCGGCATCCACGGCGCGAACCGCCTCGCGTCGACGTCGATGCTGGAAGGACTGCTATGGGGATATGAGGCGGCGGGCGACATCGCCGAAAGGGCGAAGGCCGGAAAGGGACTAGGCGATTACAGGCTCGAGTCGATACCGGACTGGAAGATGCCCGGGGCCCCGGAGACCTTCGAGCCCTCGCTCATCTATCAGGATTGGAAGATGATCAAGCTGACGATGTGGAACCACGCGGGAATCATCCGCACCCGAAAGGGGCTCGAGCGCGCGAACGCCGACCTGAACTACCACGCGCATCGAATAACGCGATTCTACCAGGAAGCGACGCTGAACCGCGACATCATCGAGCTCAGGAACGGCGTCGTCACGGCGCAGCTAGTCGTCGCCGCGGCGATGCACAACGAGAAATCAGTAGGCTGCCATTACCGGAAGGACTGATCGGAAAGCGCGCTAACGACGACCGATCGAACCCGATCGGGAATCGCGGCCGCTTCCTCGTGCGAGAGCCCCGCGGTCGGTATGGCGGGATGCAGCGTAATGCGGACGTGCGCGTCCTGCAGGCGGCCCTTTTCCTCGAGAAGCCTCCAGGACCCGTCGATCGTCACCGGGACGATCGGCACGCCGGCCTTCAGCGCGAGCTTAAAGCTTCCGGCCTTGAACTCGGCGACGGGCGCGCCCTTGCTGCGGTGGCCCTCGGGAAATATGACGAGCGAGTAGCCCTTCTTTACCGTCTCGACCGCTTCCTGCATGGCGCGCACGGATTGGCGCATGTTTTTACGGTCGATGAACGTGCATTGCATGAATCTCATCCAGGCGCCCAGGAACGGGACCTTCAGGACCTCGATCTTGGAGATAAACGCCTTGTGCTTATCGATATAGCCGAGGAGTATCGGTATATCCAGGTCGCTCTGATGGTTACCGACGAAAACGACGGCCGTGTCCTTGGGAACGTTCTCGGCCCCGGCCACCTCCACGGTGCCGCCGGCGATCTTGACGACGTAACGCGCCCAACTGCCGACCTTCTCGTTCACGATCGCGTCGCGCTCGGCGATCTTTCCCTCGCGGTCGAGCCGCGCGACGATCCGACGCGAAGGCTGCTCCTTCGCCAGATACCAGAAGAACTTCACGATGGCCATTAGCGTATGGAACATGTTCACTATCTCCGTTTCCTTAAACTAACATAAAAAGCGCCGCGGCGGCAATCGAGATTCCCCCAGTCGGGCGGGCGCCCCCCGGAAATCCGGTATATACTCATTATATGCGAAAACGCAACGGCTACTCGCTCCGCATGATGCTTATGCTGCTCATCCTGACGCTGACCGCCCTCACCTGGACGGGCATGATCCGAACCCTTAACCGCGAGTGGAACGGCTATGCCTTGGCGCGCGAAACCGTCCGGGTAAACGACCTGGCCGAACGAATCCTGCAGGCGGGGCAAAACCTCGCCTTCGAGCGGGGGCGCACGAACGTATTGCTCAGCGCGAAAGACCCCGCCGACGCGAAAAACCTCGCGTTCATCAAAGAGAAAAGAAAGAACGTCGACGAAAACCTCCGCAAGTCGCTTTTCGATCCCGAGATACTCAGTCTTCCCGTCGCCCACGGCGTGCAAGGGAGCTTCATGACGCTGCAGCAAATGCGACTCAAGGTAGACAGGGCGCTCGGGGTCCCGAAAGAAGAACGGCCCGCGGACCTTGCCGAACGATGGTTCGTTTCCACCTCGAAGATGATCGAGGACATCGGGGAACTCGTCACGCTGCTCTCCCTGAAAAACGACGGCTACACCGCCTCTTTCAGGAATTTCAGCCGCATGAAGATACTCGCGTTCAAACTCCGCGTGCAGCTCGGCGTCGAGGCCTCGCGAATAGCGGCGCTTGTCTCCTCGGGGAAATCGCCAACGCCGGGGGACCTCGAGCGATTACAGGGGCTTCGCGGGCAGGAGAAAGCCCTGTGGGACATGCTGAACCGGGAGGCGCGAGTCTCGAGAAATCCCACGGTTCTAAAGGGGATAGAGACGATCGACCGGGAGTTCTACTCGACCTTTCGGGCATTGCAGGAGCGCGCCCTCGGGGATCTCCGGGCGGGGACCAAGTCGTCGATCAGCCCCGCGGAACTGACGGCGGCTTCCGTGCCGGCGCTGGACTCGATCGCCGGGTTTCTGACGACCCTGACGGCCCAATCGGACTCTGACGTACGGTCCTATCTCTCGGCGACGAAGCGCTCTTACGCGATCGCGATCCTTCTTTCGGCGCTCGCGCTCGTCGCGGGGCTCATCGCCATATATATCGCCGTATTCAGGTTCTTCCGCCCCCTGCAGAAGATCGGGACGATACTGACCGCCTTCGCGCGCGGCGACGTCTCCGTCGAATTGCCCGACCCGGGGGCGAACTCGGAGACGAACGCGGTTTACAGCGCTTTACGGGCGGTTCGGGACAGCCTCGTCGAAAGACAAACGCTCGAGCGAAAGCTCCGGTCGCAGAGCGAGATCGACGGCCTTACGGGACTCGCTAACCGGCGAAGGCTCGACGACGCGCTCGCGGCGGAATGGAGCCGCGCGAGCCGCGCCGGGACGCCGCTCGCCATCGCGATGTTCGACGTGGATTTCTTCAAAAAGTACAATGACCGCTACGGCCATCTCGCCGGCGACGAGTGCCTCAGGAAGGTCGCGGGGGTATTCGACTCGACGCTGCGGCGCCCGGGCGATCTCGCGGCCAGGTACGGCGGCGAGGAGTTCGTCATAGTATTGCCGGGGTTAAGCGTCGGCCAATGCGGCGAATGGGCGGAATCGGCGAGAAAGGCGATCTACGGCCTCGCGCTGCCGCACGAGGACCATCCTGACGGAAGGCTTACCGTGAGCGCGGGCGCGGTATCCCTTGTCCCGACGAGGGAGGGGTCGGTCCTCGAGATCATCCGCCTCGCGGACGAGTGTCTCTACCGCGCGAAGGCCGCGGGCAGAAACAGGGTCGTCCTCGGGGAATAAGCGATTATCGCGCGACTGGCGGTCTATCGCGCGAGCAGGCGGTTGAGCCGCTTCACGAAATCGGCGGGATCCTTCAGCTCGCCGCCCTCGACGAGAAGGGCCTGATCGAGGAGCACGGCGGAAACGTCCGCGACGTACGCGTCGTCGGAGCTCGCCTGAATGCGCTTTACGAGCTCATGGTCGGCGTTTATCTCCAGAATCGGCTTCACCTCCGCGAGCCCGGACTGCCCCATCGCCTTCATCATGCGTTCCATCTGCAGGGATGGATCGTTCTCGTCGACGACGATGCACGAGGGCGAGTCGGCGAGCCGTTTCGAGAGCCGCACGTCCTTGACGCTGTCTCCGAGCGATTTCTTGATGCGTTCGACGACGGGGCCGAATTCCTTTTCCTTTTCCTCGGCGGCCTTCTTCTCGTCCCCGGTCGCGAGCTCATCGTCGCTGCCGGCGCGGTTGGCGGCCTTCAGGTCCCAGTCCTTATACTTGCCGAGCGACGGGATGACGATATCGTCGATCTCGTCGTCCATGATCAGGACCTCGAGTCCCTTGGCGCGGTATGCCTCAAGGTGCGGGCTCTGCCGCAGGGTCTTCTCGTCGCCGCCGGTGATGTAGTAGATCGCCTTCTGATCGGGTTTCATGCGCGAGGCGTACTCGGCGAGGCTCGTCCACTTGGACGAGGGTTTCTCGTTGCCGTCGGCGTCTTTCGTCGGCGCCGCCTCGAACGTCGTCTTGAAGCGCACGAGCTCGGAGAGTTCCTCGCGGTGCGCGTAGTCGCCATAGAGGCCTTCCTTCAGCGGGCGGTTATACTCCCCGATGAACTGCTCGTACTTCGCGCGGTCGGTCTCGCTGATGCGCTTGAACTCGGAAAGGAGCTTCTTGACCGACGAGGTCTTGATGGCGGCTAGGATGCGGTTCTGCTGGAGGATCTCGCGGCTCACGTTGAGCGGCAGGTCCTCGCTGTCG
>DAOPXQ010000099.1:0-8254 GCA_035352395.1 Treponemataceae bacterium
CCATCGGTTCTTCCTACCCTACCTCGAGGGCAAAATCGGGCAAGGCGATATTCCCGAGCCCGCCGCGAAGCGCATGCTCGCCATGGTCACGGGTTTTGGGCTCCTTACGCTGGCGCACGCGGGGCTTACGGCCGTCGCCGCGCTGTGCTGGTCAAAAGCGGCCTGGAACTTCGTCGCGGGCGCGCTCTTCTGGATACTCTCGGGGCTGTACGTCGCCGCGTGGACATTACCCGCGCTGATCAAGGCGCGCGCGCGAGGAACACGAGGGGCGACGCGACAAGCCGAGGGCACGGGCGAGATCCTTCCCGTCGTGGACGGCGACGGACGCGTTATCGGGCAAGCCCCGCGGCCGCTATGCCATAGTGGGCAGAAAATCCTCCACCCCGTCGTGCGGCTTTGGATCGGCGACGGCAAGGGCGGATACCTGATGCAAAAAAGATCTCTCTGCAAACTCGTCCAGCCCGGCAAGTGGGATTGCGCCGTCGGCGGGCATATCTCGTTCGGCGAGACCGCGGAACAGGCGCTCGCGCGCGAATCGCGCGAGGAGATCGGCCTTACCGCGATGCCGACGCTCGAACCGCTCATGCGCTTTACCTGGGAAACGGCCATAGAGCGCGAACTCGTCTTCGTGTATCGCGCGACGCTCTCCGGCGCTGACGATCCTCTCGTCGCGACGCTTAAGGCCGATCGGTCTGAAGTGTCGGAGATTCGCCTCTGGACGGCGGACGAGATCGCGCGCGAGGCGGAAAAAGGCGACGACGAACGCGAATTTACGGAATTGGCGCGCGTCGAGCTCGCGCGTATGCGGAATAATCCTTGACGGCCGTGTTTTAATGATAGAGAATCTGATAGATATTCGTAAGTATAAGGAGAATTCAAAATGATCGACTCTTCCTCGGAGAAAAAGAATACGGGAAAGAAAATCCTGGCTGCGGCCCTCCTCGTCCTCCTCCTCGGCGGCGGCGGAGCCTTCGGCGCCCTTGCGCTCACCGCAACCCCGACCGCTTCGGAAAAGCAGCCCTACTCCGTGCTCGTAGCGAGCTTTAAGACGGTCGAGGAAGCGAACCAGACCGTCAAACGGCTGAACGATCAGAAGATCAAGGCATACGTCGTCAAGAAAGCTGACGCGGACGGCGGCATCACGATCGACGTTCACGCGGGAGCCTTTAAGGACCAGAACGAGGCGACGGCCCTGCTCGAAAAGCTCAAGGAAAGCGGCATCGGCGACGCGTACCTTTCCGATTACGCCGACGTCAAGGAACAGGTCGTCAACTTCAAGAAGATGAAGACCGAGGACAAAAAGGAATTCGCGCTCACGAACGCCGAAAAGCCCGCCCTATCCGATAACGTTAACAAAAACATCGCGTACTTCCCCATCGACGGCAACTTCAGGATCCAGCAACTCAAGATTCTCGACTGCGCGAACACCCTCAGGGGAACCGACGCGGAGGACTATTTCGAACCGCTCAAGGGCGCGCTCCCGGAGGATTTCGACATGGGATCCCTCGCGGATAACATGAAGGTCGTCTCGCAGGCGGTGTACGCGGACAAGCTCTATGGCCATAAAGTGGCGATCTCCATCGTAAGCACGGACAAGGCCGCGGACGACTATAAGAGCGTCATTGACCTTAACGCCGCGAACTGGGGCGCCAAGAAAGAAGAAAACCTTCAGTATAAAACCGCGAACGGCGTGCTGACCGGCAACCTTTATGAGGCGCCCGGCGAGGACGGTAAGAGCGTCTTCGTGTACGCCGCGAGCCTTCCCGAGAGCGGTCACGTCATGCTCATGAAATCCGACGACTGCCCCTCGGCGAACTTTATCGAGCTGATCAAAAAAGGCGGCAATAATCTCGGCCTTCTCAACTTCCCAGAGATTCGCAAAAACCTCTACGTCCTCCCGAAGTTTACGGACAAGGACAAGCTCACGTTCTCGTGCTTTGGCTTCGACCTGGTCGGGCCGGAATACGAGGTTCAGCGCAATTACGCGTCGTGGGCGCATCAGATCGTGGGAAACTATCAGTCGAGCGGTTTCTACACCGACGAGAAGAGAAACGTCGTTTCGGTAAGCTTCTTCAACCTGAACTACGCGAAAAGCGCGCAGAGCGTGCATAACACCTTCATGACCTATCGAGCGGACGCGCGCGGCTACAAGACCGACGTTCACCAGACCCCTGGCTACTACGCGATCTCCCCGTATACCGGCGACGAGCTCAGTTTCTCGAACGGCTCTTATATCATCGCGATCAACCTCTACAACAACCTCGGGCTCGAGGAAGAACCGAGGCTCTCGTACATGAAAAACTGCGCGGACAGCCTGCAGATCTGGAAATAAACAAGCGATCGAGAATGACGGCGCGGGCGGCTTTTAGCCGTCCGCGCTTTTTTTTATTGCTCGAAAAGGCGGCCAAGCCCGCCGAGTACGGAGCCCTCGTCCCTGCTCGAACCCATCGCGCGCGGAGCGTGCTGAAGCACGCGGTCGGCGAGGCGGGAGAACGGCAGGCTCTGAAGGTATACCGTGCCGGTTCCCTTAAGGGTCGCGAGGAACAGTCCCTCGCCGCCGAATACCATCGACTTAAGGCTTCCCGATCGCTCGATCGAGTAGTCTATGCCGTCCGTAAACCCGACGATGCAGCCGGTATCGACCCGAAGGGTTTCGCCCGTAAGCCGCTTCTCGATGATCGTGCCGCCCGCGTGCACGAAGGCCATCCCGTCGCCCTGTAGGGTCTCCAGGATAAAGCCCTCGCCGCCGAAGAAGCCGGTGCCGAGCCGCTGCGTAAACGCGATATCAAGCTTCGTGCCGAACGCGGCGCAGAGAAAGCCATCCTTCTGGCAGGTAAAGCGCCCGCCGAGCCTCGCGAGATCGAGCGGGATGATCTTTCCGGGATAGGGGGCGGCGAACGCGACGCGGCGCTTTCCCGAAACCCTGTTGGTGAAATGCGTCAGGAAAAGCGACTCGCCGGTGATGACGCGCTTCCCCATGCCGAGCATCTTTCCGAAGAAGTCCTGCGAGGGCTCCGTGCCGTCGCCCATCTTCGCCTCGAAGGTTATGCCGTCCTCCATGTAATTCATGGCGCCGGCCTCCGCGACGACGGTCTCGCCCTGATCGAGCTCAACCTCGATGATCTGCATATCGTCGCCGATCAACTCGTAATCGATTTCGTGAGATATCATTCAATCACTCCTTTGGGGCGCTTTCCCCGATGACTATCTTACCCATCCACTTGCACGATTTCCAGCGCCAGGCGTTAATCACCGCGCGAAGGGTCTCGTCGAGAAGTAGGCATACCCATAGGCCGACGATGCCGAACCCGAGCGCCTGGCAGGCGATGATGAGGGGCACGAGTCCCCACATGAACGCGAGGCTGATGATGACAGAGAACTTTCCGTCGCCCACGGTCTTGAGCGCGACGCCTCCGAGGATATTGATCGACCGGATCGGCTCCATGAAAAGCGCGATGACGAGAAGCCAGAAGCTCGCCGAGACGATCGCGGGATCCCGAGTGAAGAACGAAAGGAAGAAACCGTGGAAGACGACCACGACGAGATACACCGCGAAGGCGAACGCCGTGACGAAGCCGGCGATCTTCCAAAAGGTTTTCTTGACGTCGTCGATCCTCTTCGCGCCCAGATAATGGCTCATCAGGATCTGCCCGCCCATGGTCAGAGACCAGGACGCGGCCATGTCGAGGAAGTTGAATTTGTTGACGTAGGTATTCGCGCCCATGGCGACCGTGCCGAGCTTGATGATCAGGATCGACACGATAAAACTCTGTACGGTGTAGCTGAACGGCTCGAGCGCGGTCGGGATTCCGATCTTGAGGATCGGGAGCACGACCTCGCGAACCTTCGCGGCGACGCCTTCGGCGATAAACTTTACCTTGAGCCTGAAGTGCACCATGAAGAAAAGGATCGCGAAGCCCGTCAGGAACGAGATAACGGTCGCGAGCGCGATGCCCCGTATTCCCAGCTCGGGGAATATCCAAAAACCGGTCATCAGCGCCCAGTTGAGCGGGATGTTTAGGAGGTTCGTCACGACGGACGCGACCATGTTCTATTTCGTCAGGCCCTGGGACGCGAGAATCGAGCCATACGAGGCGCGAAGTCCGACGAGCAGGAAGTTGAACGCGATGACCGAGAGGTATTGCGTCGCGAAGCCGTTCTGAGTGGCGGTCATGCCGAGCCATAGCCCGATGTGACCGGAGAACGCGAATAGCGAGAACGCGAGGATGGCGCCGATACCGACGCTGATAAATATATTCGCGAGCCAGGTCGGCACGACGTGATCGTCGCGCTTCGCGCCCATATACTGCGCGGCGACGCTCGTCCCCGCGGAGGTGAATTGCGGCAATATGAAATACCCGAGCATGAGCACGGGCCCCAGCATGCCGACCGACGCCGCAGCCTCGTCGGATATCATGCTGATAAAGAACGTGTCGGCGAAACTGGTAAAGCCGCCGGTAAGCTCCTCGATGAACATCGGCCACGATAGATGGAACAGACTGAGTTTTGGCTCTTTTTTAAGCTGATTCATGGCGAAAGTATAGAAAATTAGCGCGATACGTTCTAGCCGGTGTTGCGCGTTTTTTTTACGCTAACGCACTTGAAACGCATGGGCTTTTCGGACTTTACTTTGGGTATATGGCAGACAAACGGAACGAAGGGACTATTCGCGGGGCCGCGCTTGCGGGACTCGCGTCGGCGAAGGAAAACGCCGTACCGGGACTGATTCTATGGATCGTCGCGTCGGCGATCGTCGCTGGCTTTTATCTTATCCCGCCGGTCACCGACGCGCTCGAGGGCCTCGGCCGCGTTAAGGCTGCGGGCGGCTTCGCGTATTCGGCGATCTCGACGGGCATATTCGGGGGGCTCATCCCCTTCCTCTGGCGGCTCTGGGTGAACCGAAAAAAAACGCCCGGCTCCGATAGCGACCGTGATAACGCGGTCGCCGCATGGCAGGCGTGCCTCTTCCTCTTTCTTTTCTGGTCGTGGAAAGGCATCGAGATCGACCTATTCTACCGCGCGCAGGCGCTTGTGTTCGGGGTCGGCGCGACGGCGGACAAGATCATCCCCAAGGTGATCGTCGACCAGTTCGTGTACAACCCGCTATGGGCGGGCTGGACTCAGGTCGTCGCTTATTGGTGGCTCGAGAATAAATTCCGACCCTCCGCGCTCACGGACCGCGCCCTTTGGGGAACCATGGGAACGCGCGTTATCACGGTGTTGATCTCCACTTGGGGCGTCTGGATCCCGATGGTCAGCATCATCTATGCGATGCCCTCGAATCTCCAGATCCCGCTCTTCAACATCGCGCTCTGTTTCTGGAGCCTGATGCTCGCGAGCCTGACCAAGGAAAAGAAAGCTTAAGGCCAAGCCAGGCGGGCAGTCGTCAGGCTGTCCCGCCGGCAATTTACGTCTCGCGCGGCGGCAAACATCCGGGATACGCATTATCATTAAGCATAGCGGAGGATACGCCCCTATGTTAAGAAAACCATGCTTATTCGTTTGCCTATTCGCTTGCCTTACGCTCGCGATACCGGCGGCTCACGCCCAGGCCTTCGTCGATCTTGAGGCGGGCCCAGCGTTTACCGGTTACAACGACCTTTCCATCCCGGCGACGACCGGGACGCGAATCTCCCTGAAGGACGATATCGCGTCGACCCTAGCCCTTTCGGTACGCGTCCGCGTCGGGTATACCTTCGCCGACCGCCATACGGTCTCGTTCCTCTACTCGCCGCTAACGGTACGCGGAAAGGGAACCCTCGATTCCGACATAAGCTATATGGGAACGACCTTCCTGAGCGGATCGGAGGTCGAGTCGGTATACCGCTTCGACTCGTATCGCCTTACGTACCGATTCGACGTTATCGCGACGGAGAACTTAAGGGTCGGACTAGGTCTTACCGGAAAGCTCCGCAGCGCGGACATCGCCATCATGGGCGCCTCCGGTTACGCCCACCGGGAAGACTTAGGCGTCGTACCCCTGATCAATTTCCGCGCGCAGTGGGCGTTCGCAAAGCCCTTCGGAGTTCTCCTGGACGGGGACGCCCTCGTCACGCCATTCGGACGGGCGGAAGACGTACTCGTCGCGCTGCAGTACATGCCGTCGGACAACGTTACCTGGAGAATCGGCTATCGAGTGCTCGAGGGAGGGGCTGACGGCGGCGGTAATGTTTATACGTTCTCCCTCTTTCACTATGTAATGGCCGGGATAGTGGTTCATTTCTAGAATCGATCGGCGAATCACAGATACGCGACGGCGACGGCTCCGATGCCCGCGTGAATGCCAACGGCGGGCGATATTTCCATGACGTACTCCGGGGCCTTGCCGAGGAGCGCCTCAAGCTCGCGCGCGTATTCGCGCGCGAGTTCCGGCGCCGCCGCGTGCACTACCGCGTATCGGGAGATCGCGGCGCGGTTTTTCGCCACGTGGCGAAGGATCTTTCTCTTGCTCCCGTTCTGGGAGAACGAGGCCGCGAACGCGATGCCCTTTCCCTCGCTGTCGAGCGAGACGATTGGCTTGAGGTTCGTCACCGCGGCGATTAACCCCTTGAGCGCGCTAACGCGCCCGCCGCGCACCATATACTTGAACGTCGCCACGCTCACGAAGATGCGCGCGCGCGCGATCGCGTCATTGGCGAGCGCGACGATACCCTCGAACGGATGCCCGCACGCCGCGCTCTCGGCGGCGGAAAGCGCGACGAGGCCCTGCGCGGCGGAGTTAAGGCGACTGTCGATTACGGCGATTGGATACCCGCCGTCGCGCAGCCGCCGCGCGGCGCTTTCCATCACCTGCCAGCACCCGCTCAAGCGCTTTCCCACCGAGATCGCGACGATCGACTCATAATGCGCGGACAGCCAGGAAAACACCTGCTCGACGCGCCGGGGATCGGGCACGGAACTGCCGGGGTACTCCGGCCGCTCATCGAGATACGGATAAAAGGTGTCGGCCGTGATGGTCAAGCGGTCAAGGTACTCGTCGTCGCCCCACAGGATTTTCGTCGGGATCACGTGAATCTGATATCGCTCGACAAGCTCGCGCGGGATATCGGCGATCGAGTCGGTGACTATCGCGATCCGGGATACCGGATGATGCGTCGCGGCGAACTGAAGCCGCATATCGTCGACCTTCTGCTCGACGATCTTTCCATAATCCCGCAATATGAGAAATACCCGCGCGGGCTCGTCGGTATGGATGTGTACCTTGGTTTTTTCCAGGCCCTCGCTGACGATCAGCGAGTCGCCGAGTTTTTTTAGCGATTCCCGTAGGGGAATTTCCGGCGAGGGCGTTCTTCGGACGAGCAAGGCCTCGGTGCAATAGGCGTAGGTGACGGCGCCGACGTCCTCCGGGATATCATGGGCGCTTTCTTCCATCGATTCAACCTGGCGCGAAACGCGCGACGCGGGCACGGATCCCGTGGCTATCATGCGCGCGATGCCCTCGAGGAACGCGACGAAGCCGGACGCGCCCGCGTCGACGACCCTCGCCTTCTTTAGCGCGTCCAACTGCTCGGTGGTTTTTTCCAGCGCCTCCCGGGCGGCCGTGAGCGCGTCCGCGAACACGCACCTGACGTCGCGCGCGATATGGGCGAGCCGCTCCATTTCCTCGGACCATACGCGGAGGACGGTGATAAGCGTACCCTCCCGTGGATTCTCCACCGCGCGGTACGTCGAGGCCGAGGCCTTTCGGAGCGCGGCGCCGATTTCCCGCGCGGTCAAGTACTCCCTATCGGCGCATTCAGAGGCGAGGCCGTTCAGGAACTGCGCGATGATTATCCCGGAATTCCCGCGAGCGCCGGAGAGCGCGCGGTCGGCGATAACGGCGAGCGTTCGCGAGGCCGAAGGGGAGACCTCCGGTATCTGCGTTATCGCATACAGCGTCGAGGCCATGTTGTTTCCCGTATCGCCGTCCGCGACGGGGAAGACGTTGATGTCGTTGATGCGCTTTTTCTCCATGAGAAGACTCTCATAGCCGGATACGAAACAGTTGTAAAGCGCGATGCCGTTGATCCTAGTCATGGTACGCGTGGCAAACCTCCGTATGAAACTAAAAAAGCGATCCTTCCGTCCCCGCGCGCAAGCGGCGCATATTACGCCAATGCCGCGCGAGGACGGCTCCCGAAGCGAGAGATAAAAACGCGAAGAGAACCCAGTCGAACGGACGTCCCGCGACGAGAACGATCGCCGCGTACCAAGGGGGAACCGAGGCGGCGGCGCAGATCGAGGCGAGGGACATCTTTCGAGTGAGCAGCAACAC
>DAOPXQ010000100.1:0-5686 GCA_035352395.1 Treponemataceae bacterium
AGGGTAGGTGTCTGCATCCAGAGCATTATAGTCAAACAGAGTCTGAAACCCGTTAATCTCGAGGAATACGAGCATCGCGATCAGGTTAAGGTATTGTCCCAGCAACGGATTCTCAATCTGCGCGAGGGCATCGTATACCTCGGACGCTCCAAAGCCGGTCTGGTACGAAAAGAACTGACCGGCCGAGCTAAACGTCGAGAACACCATGGAAATGAAGAAACCGGTGATGATCCCGATGAGGCCCTCGCCGATCACGAGCAGAAGATAGTCCATGGAAAAACCGGGCACGTCCCATCCGGCGGGATAGGCCTGTGGCATGACGAGCATCGCCACCAAACCCGCGAGCGCTACCTTCGCGACCCTTGGAACGGCCTGAATCGACAGCAAGGGCGTCGTCATGATCATGGCGAATATGCGTACCGCGACGAGAAAGTATATGGGCGCGTGGGCGATTAAATCGTTGAACGGGCTCATGATCCTATCGAACGATCTGCGGAATCATGGAAAAAAGGTTAATCGTGTACTCGCGGAGCGAGGCGAACATCCATCCGCCAAGGAGCGCGAGCACGCCGAGAATCGCCATGATCTTCGGCACGAAGGTCAGCGTCTGTTCCTGAATGGAAGTCGTCGCCTGAAAGATCGCGACGACGAGGCCGACGATCAGGGCCGCGAGAAGAACGGGCGCTGACAGAAGAAGAATCTCGAATACGCTTCCCCTCATTAGGCTTACTACGGAACCAAGCGACATACGCTACCCTCCCCTGACCTTACAAGAACGAATTGAACAACTGTTGCGTCAATAGGCCCCACCCGTCGACGAGAATGAACAGTATCAGTTTAAACGGCATCGATATCTGAACCGGAGGCAGCATGATCATACCCATCGACATGAGCACGCTCGCGACCACCATATCGACGATGATGAACGGTATATACAGGAGTATTCCGATCTTGAAAGCCACGGTGAGCTCGTGGAGGATGAACGCCGGAATCATGACGCGAGTCGGAACGTCGGCGAGCGTTCTGGGCTTGTCGAGTTTCGCCATGGACATGAACATGGCGATAGACGAGGTGTCGTTCGCCATTTGCCGATACATGAACATGCGTATCGGCTTTTCCGCCTCGGTGACCGCGGTCTCAACGCCGATTTTGCCGTCGGCCATCGGTTTGTAGGCGTTCGTATAGATTTCGTTAAACGTCGGCCACATGATAAACAAGGTGAGAAAGAGCGCAATGCCATTCAGTACCTGCGTCGGTGGTACCTGCTGCAGCGACAGGGCGCGCTTTATAAAATCGAGGACGATCGAAATCCGCAAGAAACTCGTCGTAAGCAGCAATATGCTCGGCGCGAGCGAGATGACGGTGAGCAATAGTAGAAGCTGTACCGAAAACGCGACTTCCTTGTTCGACTGCGGTTCCCGGATCTCGAAATTGATGAAAGGGATGCGCGTCGCCTGACGGTTGGCGTTCATCGTCGTCGTTCCGCGCGTCGAGCCCTGCGGGAAGTTATTCGCCGTTTGCGCGACGAGTACCGCCGGGGCCACGATAATCCATATCAGGAAAAAGAACGCGAAAGCGGGAATGAATTTGGAGCCGCTTTTCTTTTTCGACTTCATTCCTCTTTCCCTCCCGTCAGACGTTCGCGCTGCCGCCTGAGGAAGTCAGCCGTCGCGACGGCCGATTCGGGCGCCTTCCCAGAGGACTCCGCGGGTTTTGTGCGCTTTGACGGAATTAAGTTAGAGACCAACGCGGCGAAGTTCCCGCCGGGAACCGGGGCCTTTTTGTCGGCTTCGAGATTCATCGCGTCTATAAGCTCTTTGTCGGTAATCTCGGAAATGAGCGATATGTTCTTTTCGGTGATGCCCACGAGGAATGCCTGGTTTCCCGCCATGACGACCTGAAGCGATCGGTTCGGGGCCAATGCCAAACTCGCCACGGACTTAAGGAATTTATCGGAGGAAACGTCCATTCTCGAGGTTTTTTTCAGGAGATAGACTACCCCGTAAATTCCACCGCATACGAGCGCTAGAACGACTACAATGCGCACCAGGATCCAAATGCTCGAAGGCTCGGATCTTTTCGCGGGGCTCTGCCCGATTTCCGCGTTTCCGGCGTCCAGAACGATCTGGGTTTCGTCGGTTTGCTTTGCCCCGTCGCCGGTCGCTTCCTGCGCGGAAACAAAAATCCCCGCCAGCAGAAAACACGCCAGCAGGAATGCCTTTTTTCGAGAGTAATTTATCATGTAATCCCCCACCCGGTAATTCTTCGCTACATTTCGCTCACGCGCTCTACGGGCGACAGTATTTCTGTAACGCGAACGCCAAAGTTTTCGTCGATGACGACAACCTCGCCCTTGGCTATAGGTTTATGGTTAACAAGGATATCTACGGGCTCGCCCGCGAGCTTATCCAGCTCGATGATCGTACCCTCTCCCATACCGAGTATTTCCTTGATGACCTTACGAGTTCGCCCAAGCTCGACGGTCATCTCCATGAACACGTCCATGATAAGGCCGATATTACCCTGCTCGGATCCCATCGACCCCATCTGCAGATTGGGAAGCTGAACGGGCTGCACGTTGGGATTCATGCCCATAATCTGGCCCTGCATACCGCCCATCTGACCCATGCCCATATTGCCCATGTTACCCATCTGGCCCATGCCCTGCATACCTTGCATGCCCATATTGCCCATCTGGCCCTGCATGCCGCCCATATTGCCCATCTGGCCCATGCCCATGTTTCCCATTTGACCTTGCATGCCCATATTGCCCATCTGGCCCTGCATGCCGCCCATCTGACCCATGCCCATGTTACCCATCTGGCCCTGCATGCCGCCCATTTGGCCCATGCCCATGGAAGCCATCGGATCGGCGCCCATGCCGGACATTCCGTCCACGGCCTCAAGGGGCGCGCCGCCGAATGCATTGGCAATGTCTACGGCCATGGTATAGGGGATAATTTCCCAAAGGGAGAACGGGGATCCTTCAATCGTTACGGGATAGGTAATGACGCAAAAATCCTGCTGCGGGAATCTGATCATGGCCTTGGGCACATGAACGGACTCGGCCGGGTTGTTGGCCACGCCCTTAAAACCGGCTTTCTCGAGCGCGGTAAGCTCTATGCCCACTTGCTGCGATATAGTCTCGCTTATTACCGAAAGAGACATCTCGTCCAGCTCGGCGTTTGCCTCGTTATTTACGTGACTTACGATTTTCTGCGCGAATTCGGGCGCAAGCACGAATAGATGGTCGCCAATAAGACCTGCGTTGAAGTCGATGACGCAACCCACGACCATCTCCGGTATTTTCCGGAGCATCGAATCCCGCTTCATAATTTCTATGGCGGGCGCGCCAATATCGACCTTCTGGCCCGTCATTGAGTCAAGATTGGATTTAAAGCTCGGTATGTTACCGGAAATAAAGCCTTCCAGGGCCGAGGATTGGCTGTCGCTTAAGGATTGCGCGGGGGAAGGAGACGCGGCACCCATTCCACCCATGTCGACGCCCGCCAACAGTGCATCAATCTCGTCCTGGGAAATGGAACCGTCACTCATATGCATCCTCTCCTTCTACAGACAATTCTTCGAATTCTTCCTGCTCGATATCCGCCAGTTTCTTCAAGACCTGGACGGCAACCTTCTTGCCGATGACTCCCGCCTGGCACAGGAATTTTTTCTTGTTTCCGACGCTGAGCGTCAGCGGATCGCCGACGCGTACGTTGGAAAGCCGGACGACGTCTCCTACGCGAAGGTTGAGCACGTCGCGCACGGGCAGGTTAATGGTGCCAATATCCGCCACGACGTCCATGTCGACCGTCGAGAGTTTCTCTTTAAGAACGCCCATGTACTGGGTTGTCGAGCTTCTGCGCACCGACGAAAACCAGAACTGGCTCGAAAGCTTCGAGATAATTGGTTCGATGGTGATATAGGGTATGCAGAAGTTCATCATCCCCTCTTCCTCGCCGACCTTGGTCTCAAGGGTGACGAGAACGACCATTTCAGACGGGGGAACGATCTGCGCGAACTGAGGATTCGTCTCTATTTGCCCAAGACGGGGGCGGAGGTCGATAACCTGAGTCCACGCCTCGCGCATGTTCGCGAGGATACGGACGATTATGCCTTCCATAACGGAAGACTCGATATCGGTCAGGTCGCGCTGAACCTTGGTGCCCTGCCCAGTACCGCCGAAAAGGCGATCGATGATCGAAAAGGTGACCGAAGGATCGATCTCGAGGATCGCGTTGCCCTTGAGCGGGTCCATGTTTATGACCGCGAGGGTCGTCGGGGTCGGTATGGAACGAATGAATTCCTCGTAGGTAAGCTGGTCTACCGAGGCGACGTGCACGTGAGCCATGCTGCGAAGCTGGGCGGAAAGCGCGGTTGTGGTGAGACGCGCGAAGGTTTCGTGCATGATCGACACGGTTCTGATCTGCTCTTTCGAGAACTTATCGGGACGCTTGAAATCGTAAATCTTGATCTTTCGGGTATCGTTTACCGGACGAAAGTCATCGGTATCCGTGTCGCCCGCGCTTATTGCGGTGAGTAGCTGGTCGATTTCGTCCTGCGAAAGAACTTCGGTCATGTGATTCCTTACTGCTGCTCGACTATCTCGTACTTCGTAAAGCGTACGTCCTTGATCTTGGAATTGGAAAGTATGTTGTCGTTAATCGCGTTCCTGAGCTCGATCTTGATCTTGTCCTCGTTGCGGAGTTCCGCGGCGGTCTTTTTCTGGAAATAGGACCGCAGGAAATCCTTAAGCTCGACTATTCTGGAAGTAAGCTCGGTTTGGGTTGCCTTGTCGTCTATGGTGAAACCAAGGGACATATCAACGACGACCGAAGCGGGAACCTCGTCGCACGTTCTCGTCTGGATCGTGCCGATGGCGGAAGAATACCAGTTAAGGACCTCGCGCTGGCCGACGTACTCTTCGGATACGGGCACGGAGGTTTTGCTGTCGCCGCCCTTCCCCATGATGGAAACCGTGATAATAACGACGGTAACGATAAAAACAAGCGCCCCGAGAACTATCGCGACCCATTTGAGCAGTTGGGGAAGAAGGCCGCCGCCCTTTTTCGCCGGCGAGTCGCCGGCGGCGGAATCGCCACCTTCCAGATTAATGTCGTCCTGATCACTCATCGTTCTTTCCCTTTTTAAGCGAAATCATATCATTAAAAATGACCTTCGTCCAGAATAATAATGTCCACGCGCCTGTTGTAGGCGCGACCCTCCGCCGTGTCGTTTGAGTAAAACGGCCGAGTGTCCGCGTATCCCGCCACGGAGAACTGCTTTTCCGTCGCGCCGAAGTCCGTCAGGCTATGCAGGATATTGATGGCGCGGGCCGAGGACAGTTCCCAGTTGCTTCTCCACATGGCTGGATTCGTGTCCCCGGAGTCCGTATGACCCTCGATTCGGAACCGTCGATTAGCGAGCTCGTCCCCCGAAAGGAATTGAGCTATCCTTAGAATGGTGTCGCGGGTTTCCTCGATATCGAGTTCGGCGCTCGCGGTCTTGAAAAAGGAGTCGGACGCGAGGGTTATGACGAGCCCGCGCTCGTCGCTCGTGATCGCGAGCTTATTGGTCTTGATGTCCGGGGCGAAAAGGCTTACCGCGCGCTTAACGGCGGATCCCAGGGACTTGCCCCTATCCATCGAAGGAAGGGAGTTAATGTTATTTCCGAGATCGGAAA
>DAOPXQ010000100.1:5696-8246 GCA_035352395.1 Treponemataceae bacterium
TGACCGTGTTGCCGAGGTCCGAAAGGCGCCCTGCCGCGAGCGATTGGCCGCCGCCGGCCGCGTCGTTGGAGATCGCCGCGGTCATGGCCTGTACCTGCACGACATCCGCCTCGGACGGATCGTAGAGCATGACGAAGAAGCACATGCAAAGCGTGATCATGTCCGCGTAGGTATTGAGCCATCCTGATGTCGCCGCTTTTGCTTCCCGTTTTTTTCCCATCGTTAATCCTTAGTCCTTCAGAACATCGGCTTCGATGATCTTTCTGTCTTTCGGGGTGAGGTAGGTCAGCATCTTCTGCGCGAGGATTCGCGGGTTATCGCCCGCCTGGATCGAAAGGACACCCTCGATAACCATTTCGCGGGCTTTCGCCTCGCAGTTGTTCTGATAGCCGAGCTTACTCCCAATCGGGACGAAGAGCCAGTTCTGCATCATTGACCCGTATAGCGTCGTAACGAGCGCGACGGCCATATTTGGACCTAGCGAGCTCTTGTCCGCTAGGTTTGAAAGCATACCAATAAGCCCGATAACCGTTCCAAGCATTCCGAATCCGGGCGCGAGGGTCGCCCAGGCGTTTATTAGGGTGATCCAGGTATTATGGCGGGCTTCCATCTGATTGAGCTCATTTTCCATGAGTGTGCGGATAACCTCGCCGTCCGTACCGTCGACTACGAACCTTAGCCCATTTCGCATGAACTCGTCGTCAAGGTCCTGAATCTCTTCCTCAAGGGCGAGGATACCCTCGCGGCGTGCTTTCTCCGAGAACGAGACGAGTTTTTGAACGAGGGTCTTTTCCCCATAATCATAGGTTTTAAATACACGGCCAATAACGCCGAAGATTCCGACGACATAGGACAGGGGATACGTCAGATATAGACATAAGTAAGAACCGCCACCCGTGATAAAAAGCGATGGGATATCGATAAGACCGCCTAGGGAGCCTCCCATCGCGGCACCGAAAATAACGACGCCCAACCCGCCGAACAGTCCAATCCAGGATGCTATATCCATGTTCCGTCACTCCTCGTTCTTGAAAGCGCCGATCCGACGGCGGTACTCGATTATGCGGTCGATGATGTCGTCTGGTTTTTCCCGGACGACGACGTGCCTTCCCGATAGCATCACGAGGGTTACGTCGGGATTTACCTCGATGCACTCAATCTGGTGTGGGTTTATCCAGTACTGTTTTCCGTTCAGTTGCGTGACCGCTATCATGTTTTGTCCTGCAAGAAGGGCGTTTCCGGGATGTTTAGCCCCAAAAACGCCCCGTCATTCATTGAATAGGACTATAGTACCCTATTACCGCTTCAAACTCAACACGGTTTCCAGCATGCTGTCCGAAGTCTGGATCGTCTTGGAGCTTGCCTGAAATCCGCGCTGCGTGACGATTAGGTCGGTAAACTGCTCGGTCAGGTCGACGTTCGACATCTCGAGCGCGCCCGCGATCAGCTTGCCCTTTCCCGCGACGCCCGAAACGCTGACGTTCGCGAGGCCGGAGTTGTTGGACTGCACGTAGGTATTCTCGCCGGCCTTCTCGAGACCGCCCTGATTTGAGAAGCTCGCCATCGCCATCTGCCCGAGCGTGCGGTTTACGCCGTTCGAGTAAACGCCGGTGATGATTCCGGACTGGTCGATCTTGAAGTTCTCGAGATAGCCCATCGAGTAACCGTCCTGCTCGTACGCCTTGGTGGAGCTCTTCTCCGCGAACTGAGTGATAGTGTTGCGGACGCTTCCGATCTCGCCGAGGTTGATGTTAAACGTCTGCCGCGTCGGCGCGCCGTTTGCGTCGGGATTCGCGCCGAGTACGTTGAAGGACGCCTGGATCACCGCCTGGCCGGCGGTCGGCGACGCGTTCCCGGCGCTGTCCGTGACGCCCGCGAGCATACCGTTATTGTCGAAGTTGACGATAAAGGTATTTCCGGTCCCGTCGGTCGTGTTGACGCCGACGCGGGTCGCCGTGGCGTCGCCGCCTGTCGGGTCGACCACCGCGGTCGCCTGCCACTGATTCTGGGTGCCCGGCACGCGGGTAAACTCGATGCTCAGCGTGTGCTGCTGGCCGAATTCGTCGTAAACCTGGAACTCGGTCGACCACGTGGACTTCATGACGTCGGCCCTGGAGGCGCCTTCGGGAATCTCGGGAAGCCGCTTGTCGAGGTTACACGCGTAGTTAACGTTGGTCGTGCCGCGAGCGTCGATCTTCGAGCCGACGGGGATCACGAGATCCTCGGTTTGCGACGAGGTATTGAGCATCAGCACGCCGTCGATATCTTTCGCCTGCCAACCCTGCACGCGCATTCCGTTCGCGGGATTTACGAGAGTGCCTTGGTTGTCGAGGCCGAAGGTTCCCGCGCGGGTGTAAAAAGACTTTTCCCCGGCCTTAAGGACGAAGAAGCCGTTACCCTGGATCGCGACGTCGGTCTGGACGCCGGTGGTCTGAAGCGAGCCCTGAGTATGAATTGTGTCAATGCTCGCGACGTTCATGCCGAGTCCGACTTCCTTCGGGTTCACGCCGCCGAGCTCGTCGGTGGGCTTCGCCGCGCCGGACATCTGCT
>DAOPXQ010000101.1:0-8187 GCA_035352395.1 Treponemataceae bacterium
CCTCTTTGGCGAGGTCGACGTCGTATCCGACGATCTCGTTGTTCTCGTCGCGGAAACCCATCGGGGGGAACGAGTCGTCAAGCCCGAGCACGAAGCTCTTCTTGTCCATGACGGCCTTGAGAGAGGCGTCGGAGGCGTCCTTCTTGGCGCAGGAGGCGAGCGAGACGCCGGCGATAAGCACGCAGGCAATGGCGAGGCACGAGGCCACGGTAAATTTTTTCATGAGTTACTCCTCTTTCGACATACTATCGTTTTTGGTCCGTTTAGTAAACGACGCCGCGCGGTCCAACGCCGCGAGGCGCGGCGACGCCCGGCTTATTCCCCGCTTCCGCGAAGCGCGCGCGCCATCTCCTTCCATACGACCCGATCCGCCTCGGATAGCCCGTCAAAGTCGGCCTGGCGTCCCCACGCGGAAAACTCGATGAAATTCCTCGCGCGCGCGAGCAGCGACTCGAATCGCCTTTCCTGAAAGCCCGAAAGCCATTTGGGAACGCGTCTGTTTTGCGCGATGAGCGCGCGGTAGTGCGGCAGGCAGAGGCCTTCGGACGCGGTAAAGAAAGCGACGAATTCGGGATCGTCCGTCTCGGCGACGAACCCCAAAAACTCGCGCTCCATCTGCGCGGTCTCGACGCAGGCGGGACAGTCGGCCTTATGCTTGGTTACCTTGCCCTTCCGTAAGTCCGGCAAGGCGTGGGACAGGATGTCCTCCCCGAGGATGGCGACGGCAAGGCCGTCACGGAAGGAATCGAGATTCTTAGCGTGCTTCGCGCAGAAACCGCCCGCTTCGCGGTATCTCGCGCGGAAGCCCCGGTCGGAAACGTGCTCGAACAGCATGTTGTCGATATAGCGCGTGATGCGCTCGGTTACGATGGAGCACACGGGGCAACCGGGCTTGCCGCACGCCTTCTCGAGCGCGAACCAATTTACGTGACGTTCAGTCGCCAAAACGGACCCCTTTCTAGAGATGATAGTCGACGACCGACCTCGAGACGCGAACCTTGGAAACGAATTCGCTTACCTTGACGTGCTCGGGATGCACCGCGTAGAGATCCAGGTCGTCCTTGGAGGCGAACTCCGTGATAAGGACCATGTCGGAGGCCATCGGGGAGGGAAACTCGTTGATGCCGACCTCTAACCGCTGGATAAACGGAATGGAAGACGGAAGCGCCTCGAGCATCTTCTTGATGAGGGCGCAATTCTCGGCGCGGGTCTTGCCCTCGGCCTCGTCCTTAAAGTTCCACATCACGACGTGTCTGAGCATGATAGCCTCCTGATACGCCAAGTATAGCAGGAAAGGCAGGTGGCGGGAACCTATCGCCCGATAAGATTTACGAGCATCGCCGAAAGGAAGAAGAGATCGCGGCCAAGGGTGAGCTCAAGCCATGCCCAAACGAGGCAGCCCGCGATTATCGAGGAGAACCAAACGAACCGATCGCGGCGGGACGCCAGGGAAAGTATGAAGCGATGTTTTGGCGATCCTTGCGGGATCTCGCCGAATTTGACGCGGGGGCCCGGAAACAGCGCGAACGCGAGTGCCGCGCACGGAAGGACGCAGAGGGGAAGAAGGAGCGCCGCGCCGTAATACCCGAATCCGGGATCGGGAAAAGAGGCGCAAACCACGGCCGCGCAGGCAAGAAAGCCGACCGCGCAACCGGTCGCTATCGCGTGACCATAGGTCATTTCGCAAAAGAGGGAACCGAGAGGATGAAAGGGAACCTGCCGAACGCGATCATCGATTCTGTCGGACATGGCGATTGTTTTCCTTTACTAACGTTTGGTTTTTATTAGTCACAGTATGTGACCATCCCATCCAGGCGTCAATCAAAAAAAACCTACCCACCCGCGGCCTAATGTCAGTTTCCCCCGCTAGCGTAGTGACGGAGCCCCGATTTCCACAGGCGCGCAGCGATAAAGCCGAAGACGAAGGGCGCCGCGAAGCCCCACGCGATGAGCGGGGGCGATAGCTTTCCAAGCGCGAACAGCGCGGGAAAATTCGTGATTACGAATATCGGGATCGCGAAGGTGCCGATCGCCCTGCCGACGCGGCCGTACACGACCATCGGCACGTTGTTAAAGTCCCAGAAAGAGTCCGCGAGAGCCGCGATGGCGTCCGCCCGGACGATCCTGAACACGAAGGTCATCGGTATAACCCAAAGGGCGTAGCCGACGGCGGCGCCCGACGCGGCGAAGAACGACCAGCCAAGGACGCCGAGCGGGTTGAACCCGAAACCCGCGCGCACGAGCCCGACGATGACCATCACGATGCCCGCGATCGTGTCGAACAGGAACGGTCCCATGTCCGACCGCCTGAACGTCGCGTAAAACTGCGAATTGACGGGCTTCGCGAGGATCATGTCGAAGGATCCGTCGCGGACGATCGTGGAAAGGCCAAAGAGGTTCATCGCGAGCGCGCCCGCGTAGAATCCCGTCAGAGCGACGTAACTTCCGACGAACACCAATATCTCGTTAGGCCCAAAGCCGGCGATCTTGCGGCCAGCGGCGTACGCGACGATGACGTACATGGTCTTGGCCAAAAGGTATCCCGCCTCCATGAGAATGCCCGTGACGAAGTTTACGCGGTATTCCATCTGGCTCATGAAATTGATTCGGACGAGCATCAGCCATATTTTGAAGTGTCGGATTATCTCTCCCATCATCAACTCCCAACCGCCGCGAATCGGCGGATTCCCCTGCCCCAAACGACGCGGCCGAGCGCCGCGAGGGCGATGAGCCACAGGGCGCAGAGCGCGAACGAGGGTAGCATTTCCGACGGCGGGACGCGGCCCGAAAGAACCTCCGTCGGGAACTGTATCGTGAACCGGAACGGCATGAGCTTAAGCGCGCGCTCGGCGTCCGGTCCGAAGACCGCGAGCGGCAATATGCCGCCCGAGGCCGCGACGATCACGATGCGGACCGCCTCGAACAGAAAGCCGATTTCGGTAAGCCAGAACCCGGAAAGGGAGACGCACCAAAAAAGAAGGAAGTTCATGGCGAGCGCGAGGAAAAGCGCGAGGACGAAAAGGAGGACCGACGCGGCGGTCGTCGCGAAGCCGAGCGCGGTCGACATGACGACGACGGAGACGGCGAGCAGCGCGCCGATGGCGGCGCCCTGCACGAGCTTGTCGCCGAGGAACGAGAAAATCCTGAAGCCGAAATAACCGATCGGCTTGACGAGATAGCGGTCTAGCCCGCCCGACTTGATGTCGTAGTTAACGTCGTACTCGAACCCGGTGCGGACGATGCGCGTCACGAGCTGCGCGATCACCGTGTACGCGACCATCTGCGGAAAGGTAAAGCCGAACATGATGGCGCCTGGGTCTCCCGCGTAGAGCACGAGCCAAAGCGCGGTCTGGATAACCACCGGCGAGATCGCGCCCGCTATCGAAAAAAGGATGTTGACGCGATACTCGATCCCCGCCTTTACGCCGAGGGAAAGGCACTTCCCGTATTTGCGCGCGGGCGCGAGGCTAGGCATCGGGGGCCTCCCCGCGATACAGCCGCGCGATCCCCTCCTCGAGGGGCATATCTTCTATCGTCAGGTCGGCGACGGGAAGCGCGTCGAGCGCCTTCCGGGAAAACTCCCGGACCTTCGCGCGATCAACCTCGAATACGGCGGTCGAACCATCGGAGGATTTATAACCCGGGAACGACGACAGGCGGGACTCGTCCAACTTTTCCGACAGTACGAGGCGGACCGTTTTCCTGTCCGCGAGCGTCGCGTTGACGCCCGAAAGGGCGCCGTCGTACACGACGCTACCGTGGTTGATCAGGATGATCCTCTCGCACAGGTCCTCGATGTCGGATAGATAATGGCTGGTAAGCATTACGGTGGTACCGAACCGCGCGTTAAGCCCGCGCAGCATATCCCGGATCGCGCGCTGCGAGACGATGTCGAGCCCGATCGTGGGCTCGTCGAGAAAGAGCACCGAGGGTCGATGCAAAAGCGCGGCGATGATCTCCATCTTCATCCGCTCGCCGAGCGAAAGCCTGCGAACCTGCACCTTAAGCTGATCCTCGACGGCGAACGCGGCCACGAGCTCGTCGAGCGTACTCCGGTATTCGGCGCGGTCGATCTCGTATATGGCGCGGTTAAGGTCGAAGGACTCGATCGCGGGCAGGTCCGGCCATAGCTGGCTGCGCTGGCCCATGACGATCGAGATGCGGCGGCGAAAGTCCTTCTTGCGCGCCCAAGGCACGTGGCCAAGAACGCGAGCCTCGCCGGAACTTGGGTGCATGATGCCCGAGAGCATCTTGAGCGTCGTCGTCTTCCCCGCGCCGTTCGGGCCGAGAAAGCCGACGGTCGTGCCGCCCTCGATGGAAAAGCTTACGTCGCGCACGGCCTCTTTCACGAGTTTCTTCCGCGAAAAAAGATTGCCGATCGACCCGCCGATCCCGCCGGCTTTTTCGTAATAGTCAAAACTGCGGCACAGATGCTCAACTTCGATGATCGCCATACCCGCTCCTAGCGCCTATGATTCCTGGGAAATAAGGCTCCTCAGATCCTGAACCACGTCGAGGTTATTCTCGGAAACCGACTGAAGCTGCGAGAGGTTGCTCTTGAGCTCCTCGTTGCACTGCTTTTGGTCCTCGGACGAGGTAACGATCGCCCTCGTCACGCTCTCAAGTTTCTGAATGGATTCCCTGATGGTCTCGCCGTAGGACTTCTGGCTGCTGGTCTGCTCCAGGATCGTGCGTACGGCCACGACGAGCTCGTTGACCGTCGAGCCGATGATCTCGTTTCGCTTTAGCTGGTTCTCGAGCACGTCGAATATCTCCGCGATGGAAGACTCTATGCTCGAGTTTTCCCTGACGATGTCTTTTAGCCTCAGCGAAACCTGCGATTCCTGACGCTGGATATTCTTGATTTTGTCGACCATCGTGCCGAGGATCGCCTTGATCTGGTTGGCGCTCTCGCCGGACTTCGACGCGAGGGCGCGAATCTCGCTCGCGACGACCGCGAAGCCCTTGCCCATCTGCCCCGAGCGCGCGGCCTCGATGGCCGCGTTGATGGACAGGATATTCGTCTGCTCGGCGAGATCGCCGATCGACTTGACGATCTCGTTGATGTTCTGCGAGTAGTTCGCGAGGTCGTCGACGAACCGCGAGGATTCCGCGACGTCCTTGTCGGCCGCGAGGCACACGCTGGTCAGGCTCTTGATCGTCTTGCCCGATTCCTTGACGAGCCCGTCCGTGCGGTGAATTCCCGCGGTCAGTTCCTGAACGTTCTTGACGGTCACCTGAACGAGGTTCTCGTGATGCTCGACCATTACCTGGGTCTGCTCGAGGGCCGCGAAGATATCCTCGATGTTTCGCTTGTTCGAGATGACGTGCTCGTTCTGGGTCATGATGCTTTCGTTGATGTGCGTGCTGCTCGCCAGGTACTGCGTGACCAGCGTGCCTACGCGCTCGATGCTCTGGTCAAGGCGGGAACTCGCGTCCTCGCTCTTAATCGTGTCGGCGCGTATCTGCGCGAACAGCGAGTCGCGCGTTTCCTTGCTCTTCTCCATCTCGACCGAGTACTGCGCCACCTTCTTGTTGGTGTCCGCGATCTCCTGCGAGAAACTATAGAAGGTACCGATGATCATGCACATGAAGCCGATGCCCTGCAGCATTACCGTCGGCGAGACGTCGCCGATGAAGTAATACACGTCGTAACCGGATAGCACCAAGGTCGCGAAAAGCCCCAGCATGATCGGGATCGCGTTGACGTTACCCGCGCGCAGGGCCTTCACGCCGCCTATGAACCCGTACGCGATGGCCGCGCACGGATACAGGAGCATTAGGGATTGCCAGGCGTCCAACGCCGCGCTCGTGGGCTGAAAGAAATACCCCAAGGCGAAGAATACGCCGATGCCGGCGATCACCCTCCTGGCTATCTTGCCCGTCTTCATGCCGAAGAAAACGCGGAAAAACTGAAAGATAAAAATGATCGAAAGGGGGAAGCACGCGTAGAGGCCTCCCCGCAGCGTCAAATACGGTATCGGCGCGTCGAACGCGCTGATGTTCAGCAGGAATACCGCGAAAAAGAACGAAGCGAGCGAAAGATAGAGTATTTCCTTTCGCTTGCGGTAGTTCACGAACAGAAAGAGCGAGTACATGCAGACGAACAGCAGCATGACGCTCGCGAAGCGGTTCAGCTGGATGTCGAAAAAGTTAAAGCGGTTCATCGACGCGCGATACGCGCTTTCGTCCATAAAATCGAGCTTTCGCAGCTTATAGGTTCCCGTGTCGCTCCACAATTCGAGCCGAAGCTCGTTCGTATCGCGAAGGATCGACTGCGGAACCGAGACCCCGCGCGTTATGTAGGGCTGAAAGAAAAAATCGGGACCCGGGCGCCCAAGCGTGTCGATGTATACCCCGTTGACGAATACGCGGCAGGACATGTTGTTTTTGTACAGAACGATCCCCAGTGGACCCTTCCAGTCGGCCGGGACGGCAAAGTTTGAGGTAAACGTCACGCCGCCCGACTCGCCCGCCTTCCGGTCCAGCTGGACTAAAAGGGGGTACGATCCCTCGATTGGGCCGGACCGGCCGCTCTCGCTCGAGAACGCCCAGCCCGACGCGACGATGGAACCGGCGGTCCCCGCCGTCGGCGAGGATCCGGAAGATCCCTGCGCGACGAGTCCCGCCACGGCGGCATATACGATACAGACGAGGCAAGCTACTTTTTTCGTAATGGTACTCCCCAGATTAAATCCATTTTAACAGGCCGGCGAAAACGATCATGGCGCAAACGTCAAACCCGATAAGCGAACCGATGACGACGCGCTGCGTCTTGGGCTTCCAGTCATACGCGAAATTGGACATAAGGAAGAACGGGATATAAACGGTGACGAATACCGGGATCGAGCCCCACCAGTTGTAAACCCAGTGGAAGCACGGGGTCTTCGCGAGGAAAATCTCCATGATGGAGAAGAAAGCGGCGTTCACGATCGCCATGACGATTCGGTTATTGATCCCCAGGATCTTCATCTTGGGATCGGCGGGAAGCAGTTTGGAGAAAATGACTCCGGCCACGGCGAACATGACCGAAAGTTCCCAGCCCACGCCGACGAGCAGAAGGAAGGATGTTCCCGTCGGGACGGTCCACAGCGCGTGCCCGGAGAAATGCTGAATCATGGCATTGCCGATCTCGTAAAACCAGTGCGTCGAGTACAGGGCCAAACCGGCGGCGATACCCTTCCAGTTCTTCTTCTCGAACTCAATAAGATACACATACACGGCGAATGCCATAAGCGGAATGAAATACCACTGAAAGGTACTTCCATTGCGCACGATTCCCATTGCGACTTGCGTCAGTTCAGGTTGGTTCAGATCCATTTTTATCCTCCATATCATTTCTTTACTGGTGAACGGTATTGTAACCGCGATTTTCACCAGTATAGCTCAATATTTTGGATATTTCACGCTTTTTTATTGGAAGGTCGCGCTTACAAATGGAAGGAAACTATCCCGAAGCATGGCGGGGCTTATTACGTGATCGGATTCAAAGCCTTGGATCGTGACCGGAAGACCGGCCGCGAGCATCTTGTCCGAGATATAACGAGTGCCCCGGGGAATCCATTGATTGGAGTCGCGAGTACCGTACGCGAAAGAGATCGCGGACAACCGCCCGGTTTTCTTTGCGTAGTCGGCGAGCTTCGCGTCGATCCCGCCGAAGCCCCGTTCCCAGGCGGCGATGATCGCGTCGTCGTCGGCGGTACCGTCGAAGGAGGGAGCGCGTCCGTACGGCGCCGGAAGCGACCGGTCCGGCGCGTAGACAGCCCCGTAGGCGACGCGATAGATCGATTGCCACCCATTCAGCGTGTCGCGCAGTCCGTTCTGATCCCAAGCGCCGGGACAGCAGACCCAGGCCACGGAAAAAACGTCGGGCCGCGCGAGAGCGATGTTCCACGTGCCGGCGCCTCCCATCGAGAAGCCCGCGAGCATACGGCCCTGAGGGGCGGCGATCGTCCGGTATTTCGCATCGATGAGGGCGACAGATTCCTCGGCGACGAGGTCCGCCCAGTTGCCGGTCGCGGGCGAATTGGCGAAGAACGAGCCGCCAAGGCTGTTAGCCCCGTCAACCGCAACGACGATTACTTCCGGCATGGAATCGCCAGCGCCGGAAAGCGCCCCGCGAAACGCGGTAAGCATCCGGAGCGTGTCGTCGCCGAATCCATGGAGGAGGTACACGACGGGGTAACG
>DAOPXQ010000102.1:0-8125 GCA_035352395.1 Treponemataceae bacterium
CCGGAAGATCAACGAGGATGTCTCGGACGTCATCTCGTCCGCGGCGGGAATCGTCACCCTTATCATTGGGTTTCAGATGGCCTTCGCGACGGAGAACGTCATCTACGTCGCGCTATCGCTGATCGTCGGGGGACTCGTCGGTACCTGGTGGGACATAGACGGCAAGATCCTCGCGATCGGCCGCTTCCTTGAGCGCCGTTTCGCCAAAAAACGGGAGATCGACGGGGGAAACCGCTTCGCGTACGCCTTCCTGAATGCCTCCGTGCTTTTCTGCGTCGGCGCCATGGCCATCGTCGGGTCGTTCAAGGCCGGCACGGAAGGCGACTTTACCATGCTGTACGCCAAATCCGTGCTAGACGGGTTTATGTCGATCGTTTTCGGCGCCGCGATGGGACTCGGGACGGCGTTTTCGGCGCTTTCCATTTTAATTTACCAGGGCGCGTTAACCCTGCTTTCCGGCGTCGTTAAACCCTGGGTGTCGACCAGAATGATCCATGAGCTGACCGGACTCGGCGGAGCCTTCGTCGTCATGATCGGCATCAACCTCCTGAACCTCCGCAAGCTTAAAACGGCGAATTACCTTCCCGGGCTAATCGTTATCGTGATTCTGGTCCTTTTGGATCCCTTTATCGCCCAAATAGCCGCAAAAATGGTTTGACAGATCCCTCGAATCCCCGTAAAATGGTCGTTATAAGATAATCCATTTAGGAGGCCATTTTATGGCAAAGGTAGAACTCAAGGGCATTGGCAAGGTGTACGAAGGTAACGTACGCGCCGTCGATAATGCCAATATCGTCGTTAACGACCGTGAATTCGTCGTATTCGTCGGACCGTCCGGTTGCGGAAAGTCCACGACCCTCCGCATGGTCGCCGGTCTCGAGGAAATCTCCGAGGGAGATCTCTTCATCGACGGCGATCGCATGAACGACGTCCCCCCGAAAGACCGCAATATCGCGATGGTTTTCCAGAACTACGCGCTGTACCCGCACATGTCCGTCTACGACAACATGGCGTTCGGCCTTAAGATCCGCAAGACCGACAAGAAGGAAATCGAGCGCCGCGTTAACGAGGCCGCCCACATCCTCGACATCGAGAAGCTCCTTGACCGCAAGCCGAAGGCTCTCTCCGGCGGTCAGCGCCAGCGCGTCGCCGTAGGCCGCGCCATCGTCCGTAACCCCAAGGTCTTCCTCTTCGACGAGCCCCTCTCGAACCTCGACGCCAAACTCCGCGTCCAGATGCGCGCCGAGATCTCCGACCTTCATCACAGACTCAACGCGACCATGATCTACGTAACCCACGACCAGGTCGAGGCCATGACCATGGGCGACAAGATCGTCGTCATGAAGGACGGAAAGGTCCAGCAGATCGGTTCTCCGCTCTATCTCTATAACCACCCGATCAACAAGTTCGTCGCCGGCTTCATCGGATCGCCGCCCATGAACTTCCTTACGGTTAAGATCGTCGAGAAGGGCGGACAGCTCGTCGCCGACGAAGGCTCGTTCGAGCTGATCCCGACCGCCGACCAGCAGAAGTTCCTCAAGAACTTCATCGGTAAGGAAGTCTACTTCGGACTCCGCCCCGAGGACATGAACTATGTCAAGAGCCCGGTCGCGAAGAACAACATGCAGATGAAGGTATCGGTCAAGGAGCCCCTCGGCGCCGAGACTCACCTCTATCTCAACACGAAGACCCAGCAGGTCATCGCGCGCACCGCTCCCGATCTCGTGTTCCAGATTGGCGACAGCGTCAATTTCGAGCCCATGATGGATAAGGCGAAGTTCTTCGACAAGGAAACCGAGCGAACCATCTGCGAGGAAGTCAAGTCCGAGTAATCGGCTCGACCTACGCGTAACTAGCCGCGAATGTCCGAAAGGGCGTTCGCGGTTTTTTTTTGGCGCCTTGATTTCGCTCCCGCCGGGCGGTCGCGAACTCAACCGGGCTTTCCGCTTGTATGAGAAACCCCCTCTGGGGGTTTCTCATAACGCTACAATCCCTGGCGCGAAGAGGGCGCGTAGCCCGCCTTACAGACCCATTCGCAAAAAAGGCAGATATCCCGAGTCTTTCCGGGGAACGTAATCCCCCGCGCCTCAAGCTCGCGGCGAAGGACGCCAAGGCCACTCTCGTAGCACGAACGAACGAACGGTGTCGCTCGCGCGTTCGCGACGAGCTTTTCGACGCCGTCCGCCACCGTGCCCGCGATGAGCTCTTCGCGTTCGTTCGCGAAGCCGCAGCATACCGCGACCTGCGCGTCGGGATGGACGTAGAGCACGTTTCCGGGCCCTACGCACCAATCGTCGTCGAACCAACCGTCGGCGTTCCAGCCCGCTGGCGCGTCGGCCGCGGTTCCTTCGTCCGCAGTTTTCACGGCCGGCTCTCCCGCGGCCGAGTAGGTGATAATCGTAATGGAAATGTCCGGTCCGCCGTCGCGGCGTTTAGCGATGGCGACGGGTGTGTCGCGGTCGCGCTCAAGCTTGCCCGAGAGCTCCTTCGCGATCGCGGAAAGGAAGACATCGGGCGCCTTACCCCCGCGGTCGGTCACGCTGACGATCTCGACCGGGATCGCGCCGGCGCCGAGCCCTTCCGCGCGCGCGATGAAGGTCGCGAGGCGCAGAGGGTCTTGCCCGTGCCACTCGTCCGCGCTTAGGCCGATCGTCCCGTCAAAACCCGCGTCCAATATGGCGCCGAGTCGCGCGTCAAGATCCGCCTCGTCTTTCCACCAGTCACCGTTCGTCATGAGCCGATCGAACATTAGCTCGAGCTCAATCGCGCGCTCGCATACGCGCGCGACGAAATCGCTTTCCAGAAACGGCTCTCCCCCGGAAAACCCGACGCGCTCTATACCATGGTTCGCGCAGTCATCGAGAAAGGCGAGGGCCGCGTCGATCGTAAGCGTTCTCTCTCGCGCGCGGTTCACGCGGCAATGGGCGCACGCAAGGTTGCACGCAACGGTCGGCGCGAAAACAACCTCGGTCGGCGTATACGGCTTTCCCATGCGCCTTACGCCTCCACCGGGATATAGCTGACGGTCTGGGCCGGTATGTTGATGTTCCCCGCGCGCACGCGGATCGTCGAGTTGAGCGGCAAGTCCGCGCTCAGGCTTACCTTCGCCTCCTGCGCGAGCGACGGGATGAGTATGGTCGAGAGCGGCCCGTTCTTTTCCACGACGACGGCCTCCGCGATCCATTCGGGATGCGCGGCGAGATGGACGAGAATCCAGTGCAGGTTCGACTTGCGCTCGGCGAACGTGCACTCGCGCGCGGCGGAATCGCCCTGGGCGACGCGGGTCAGCATGTCGTCCTCGTCGAGCGTCTTTTTCCCGTCGAGAAACAGGCGCAGTTGCTGGTGAGACACAAGGTCCCCATAGCGCCGGAGCGGGCTCGTCACCTGACTGTACATCCCGAGCCCAAGTCCCGCGTGGTCCGCGGGCACCGTGCCCACCTTGCGGGATTTCATCGAGCGGCGCTTGCGGTATTCGCCCGCGATCCCGTCGGGTATATCCTTGGGTATCTCGGGCGCTTCCTGGCTGACGTATTGAAAGGGAATATTGTTCTTAAACGCGAAGCGCGCGGCGGCCTCGCCCGCGAGCAGCATCATCTCGCGCACCATGTCGGCGGCGGGTTCGTCTTTTACGGGCTCGGCGGAAAGGCACGGCTCCCCGGCGGCGTCCCGCGTCACCGAAAGGTGCACCTCGGGGAGCTCGATGAACACGGCTCCCGCGGCTCTGCGCCTCGTGACGTTTCGCTCCGCGATGGCGAAAAGGGGCGCGAGCGATTCCTCTTTCGAGCGAACGCTCGCCTGCGCGTACGTCAGGCGCGTCACGCGGACGATCGTCTTCTTAATATCGACGGAGTCGACGGCGCCCGTGTCGGTAAAGGAGATCGCGAAGGAAAGCGCGCGCGAGGTGGGCGAAAGTCCGAGCGCGTAATAGTCGAGCGCGTTGTCGGCGAGCATCCGCGCCGCTCCCTCGGGAATATAGAGCGTGGACCCGCGAGCGCGCGCGTCGGAATCAGCGCTACTGTCCGGGGTCACCGTGCACGCGGGGTCAGCGACGTGGACCCACAGGCGCTCGCCGTCCCAGCACACCGCGTCGTCGGGATCGACGCTCCATTCGTTGTCTATCGCGAAAGCCTCGAGCGCGGTCAGGTCGAGGCGGTCCTCGTCGTCGGACGGCGCGTCGATCGGCACCTGAGACGAGCGGAGCGAATGGCCATGCCTTGACGGCCAGGGATTGTAATCGGTTTTCCAGTAATTGGTAACGAGCAATACGCGATGCGCCGCTTCCGGGGTCTCTGGAATCCCCGCTTCCTTGAGGGCTTTGGACTTGTCGCTGTTGCCGAGCGCGAGCGCCTCGACGTCCTGAAGCAGCTTCGCGTCGTCGGGAAGCCTGATTCCTTCCTTGCCGGCCATGGAGGCCTTAAGCCTCGCGATGAACCCCTCCCGCTCGGCGCTTTCTGCCTGTTTAGCCTGCGCCTTTTTCATGATCGCCTCGGCGTCGTCGCGGCTTCGTATCGCGACGGGCTCCGAAGGGGAAGCGCACTGAAACCACGGGGATTCCGAGATCGCCTTCCATGCGGCCCAGGCCGAGTCGGGGGGCAATCCGCCCCAGACGAGCTCGGCGATCTCCGTAAAAAGGGGCGTCTCGCCCGCGAAGAACTCCGCGGACTCGGAAAAATCCGCCTCGGGAACGGACGATCCCATCGCCTTCGCAAGGTCTTTTACCGGACCGGCTGAAAGGATATCAATGTCCTTCTCGCGGACTTTTTTCGCTCCGGAAGGTGTCTGTATCTCTATTTTGTCGGACTCGATCGCCGTTACGACGGCCGGTTGGGTCTTGTACAATACGAGCGCGAATTGGCATGGTTTCATGGTTTGACTCTACCATTATGGCCGCAAGGGGACAAGTGCGTCTTGTATAAGTCAGCGTGTTTTAGTATATTTATGCAGAAACTTTTTAACAACCTGAATAAATATTTGGCGGAGAGAAATCATGATCGTAATGAAATTTGGCGGTTCATCAGTCGCGAACGCGGAACGCATCCGGCACGTCGCCGGCATTATCAAGACCTTTTCGGACAAACGCCTTGCCGTCGTGCTTTCGGCCATGGGCGACACCACCGACGACCTCCTTGACGCGGCGGACGCCGCCCTCAAGGGAACTATCACCCTCGATGCCATCGAAAAACTCCATAAAACCACCGCCGCCGAGCTCGGGGTCAACCCCTCCGAAATTGACTCTCTTCTTGCAGAGCTACGTACCCTCCTTACCGGCATCTCGATGCTCCGCGAGGTAACGCCCCGCTCGCGCGACTATCTCGTGTCGTTCGGCGAACGCCTCTCCGTCAGGCTCATGGCGGCCTATCTCAACACGATCGGCGTACGCGCGCAGTTTCGCGACGCGTGGGACGTTGGCTTTATCTCCGACTCCAACTACACGAGCGCCGACCTTCTGCCCGAAACCTGGGAAAACATCCGTAAGATCCTCGGCCCCTACGCGGACGGTAAGTGCGGCGACGGCATGGCGATGCCCATCGTCACCGGGTTTATCGCGAAGGACAGCCACGGCTTCATCACCACCCTCGGACGCGGCGGTAGCGACCTGACCGCGACGATCCTCGGCGCGGCCCTTCGCGCCGAAGAGGTTCAGACCTGGAAGGACGTCGACGGAATCCTCACCACGGACCCCCGCATCGTCAAGGAAGCCCGCACCGTGCCCGTCGCCACCTACGACGAGGTCGCGGAGCTCGCGTACTTCGGCGCGCAGGTCCTCCATCCCCGCTCGATGCAGCCGTGCCTTCAGACCGGCACGCCCGTTCGCGTCAAGAACTCCTACAATATCGACGCGCCGGGCTCGATCATCGTGACCCGCCACGAGACGACGCCCGACCCGGTCCGCGCGATCACGACCAAGAAAAACGTCACCCTCATCGATATCGTCTCCACCCGCATGCTCGGTCAGTACGGCTTCCTCGCGCGCGTGTTCGACGTTTTCGCCGCGCACTCGATCTCGGTCGACGTCGTCGCGACCTCCGAGGTTTCCGTCTCCCTTACCGTCGACGGCAAGAAGGCGGATTTCGCAGGGCTCAGGCACGACCTCGAGAAAGTGGCGAGCATCGACATCAAGAAGGACAAGGCGCTCGTCACGATCATCTGCGACGTAAGGCGCTCGAGCGAGATCCTCGCCTCGACCTTCGACGTCCTCGCGCGCGAGAAAATCAATATTCAGATGATCAGCCAGGGCGCTTCCAAGGTAAATATCAGCATGATCTGCGAGTCCTCGGAGTCCGAGCGGGCCGTCCAGAAACTGCATGACTGCTTTTTCGGCGGAAAGAACTAAGGGGGCGACTCATGAAGATCGCGTTGGTAGGCTATGGAAAGATGGGCCACATGCTCGCGCGCGCGGCATCGCTCAGGGGGCACGATGTCGTCTGCACGGTAGACCCGTTCGCGGAAGACGCGAGCGTCGTCACGGGCGACGTCAAGGCGATGGCGGACGCGATCGTTAAATCGGGCGCCGAGGGCGTCATCGAGTTCTCGCACCCCACGTCGGTGCTCGCCAACATTCGCGCGCTCGTCCCGACGGGGATTCCTCTCGTCGTCGGTACCACGGGTTGGCAGGGCGAGCTCGAGTCCGTCAAGGCGCTCGTCGCCGAGCATGGCTCGCCGTTTCTGTATTCGTCGAACTTCTCCGTGGGCGTGAATCTGTTTTACCGGATGGTTTCCAACGCGGCGCGCCTTATGGCGCAGTTCGAGGAATACGACGTCGCGCTTTTCGAGGCGCACCATAACCAGAAGGCGGACAGCCCGTCCGGCACCTCGCTCGACGTCGCCCGCCGCGTGATGGCGGAGATGCCGAGAAAGACCACCCTGATCACCGATCCCTTCACCCGGAGACCGGAACCCCAAGAGCTCCATCTCGCGAGCCTTCGCGTCGGTTCGGTTCCCGGAACGCACACGGTGTTTTTCGACTCGAGCGCGGACACGATCGAGCTGACTCACACGGCGAGGAACCGCGAGGGCCTTGCGCTCGGCGCCGTACGCGCCCTTGAGTGGCTTTCGGCGCAAGATGGCGGAAAGCTCAAAAAGGGCGTCTTCACGATGAACGACGTCTTCGACAGTCTTTAATAACCCGCCCGTATGCCGCGTATTTTCCCCGAGAGGGAGAATACGCCGACGGCCGTCCCATCAAGATAAAACACGTCCGAATCGCCCGCCCGATAGGCGGGCTTACCCGTTAATGCCGCAACTTCCTTAACCGCGTCGCCGACGCGTGTCTCTCCCGCGAACGAAACCGCGGATCCCGTTTGCAGCGTGATCGACCGCACCGAAAGGGGCCCGGATTTTTTCGCCTGCGATAGGAACACTCTAGCCCTAAACGAGTTATAAACCCACCATTCGTCGGGATACACGGAAATGATCTCCGCGGGCTTGCCCCATGCCGCGAGCAGGTCGTCCGCGGCGTCTCCGACGCGCGCTTTCCTAAATTCCATCGAGGGGCGAGTATCGGGCGCACCGTAGAGATTCGCCGTTTCCTTGCGGAGCGCCGCTCCCTTGTCCCGTTCGCCCAGACCGGAAATAATTACGGACGCGTTGTATATCACGTCGCGTCCGTCGCCGGGGTATCCTTCGCCGACGCGGGCATAGTTCATGCCTTGCGGGGCGGTACCGGGTTTCTCGCCGTCGCCCACTCTGGCGTCGTCGCCCGACGCCCTCGCCGCGATAAGGGACTCCTCGATCAGCGCGCGCGAGAGCGATCGGTCCTTTTCCGTCAGATACAAAACGGAAGCGAGGTTAATCCTCGCGACCTGAGAGCTTCCGAACCGTTCCGATTCGAATGCCGTTTTCGCGTCCGCGATTGCCCGTTCGCGCAGCGCGGAATTCCCGGACCACGCGAGAAGCATGGCGTTCGACGACAGCAGTCCGCTTTCTTGGCGGATCGAGAGCGCCTTTTTGTAGGACTCGAGCGCGGAAAGCCAAAGATCCTGGTCGCCGGGTATTCGCGAAAGGAGCGCCGCGGCTCCGGGCATGGCGCGCTGTGCCGAGTCTTGCGACGCAAGTGCGTCTCGGAGCGCTGGGTTCTCGCTTGCGGCTATCGGGAATTCGGCGATCAAGGCGCGTTCCTTCGCGG
>DAOPXQ010000103.1:0-8100 GCA_035352395.1 Treponemataceae bacterium
GAATGCGTCGGAGTTGTATCTCCATATCATGGATGCCTCGGGAACGGCGATGACGTACAATACGGCGGTTACGGTTGCGGGCGTAGACTCGGCCCATTCTGACTATGCATGGTATACGGACACCACGCCGCCCGTTGCCGCCACAGCGCCTGGATGGACAATCGAGGACACTGACGTTATAACTACGACGCTGTATACGACGAAGACATCTGGCACGAATCTCTTCGTTTCGTCCCAAAATAAAACCAAACTATCGACTAACGGCGTGTCGGTTAGTTCTCTCTTTACCGAGACAGTCGATAGCGGAGATGCTTTAACCGATATCGGAGACCTGAAATACGCCATTGAAACTTCGACAGGTGCAGTGCCCAGTAACTGGTGTGATGCCGATAACGTGTACTTCCCGACGGGGGATAGTGCTTCAACCAGTGACCCGAAAACCTTCTATCTCTACGCAAAAGACCCAATCGGTAACATCAGTACTACGTGCGTGACGGAAACGCGAGGAAATCATTGGCTACTGGACAATACCGGTCCAAAGTACACGGGCCTGAGTTTTGATAACGGTAATGATTATTACTTCCAGATCAAGGGTACGACGACAGATCTTTGCGGAATAAAGTATCCTGCCAATCATCTCCCTACGGCTTATTCAAGTCCGAATACGATAAGTGTTGAGAATTGTAATTCTTCCGGTGGGAACTATCTTCAGCTTCATTTCATCCCCATCGCAAGTAACGGAAACCATGTTTTCCTCGTTACGCTCTACGATGACATCGGCAACTCAAGGGAAATAACCCTTACTATGAAAAAAGTTACCGGTAACTGGGAGTATGTCAGCGTTACCGGCAACGCGTCCGTGTATGGCGCTGGAAGTTTCCTTACGGCGATCAATCGTAATGAAGGCAACGCGGTAACGAACACGGCGATGGATGGTACCTTGTATGCCGTGACCTCGAACGATCTCGTCGCGGCGACACGCGCAAAAAGGCCGGCGAAAGCCTCAACCATGCCCCAGGGCGGAACTAGGGCTGTTGAGAGTACTCGAAGTACGGCATCCGGCGATGTGGCTGGACTCCTTGAGCGCCATGCCCGGTCGGTGGCTTCGGCCTCATCCGTAGTCTCGGAAAGGGCTTCCGTGGGGACGGTTGGGCAGAGCGTGGCGAAATCGGGTATGGGGCCGGATCGCCAGGCAATGGTAACCGCGATG
The DNA here is from genome assembly GCA_035352395.1 of Treponemataceae bacterium. Lineage (GTDB taxonomy): Bacteria > Spirochaetota > Spirochaetia > Treponematales > Treponemataceae > Teretinema. The sequence continues at coordinate 1,211 of DAOPXQ010000103.1, forward strand.
GAGCCCTTGGCGAACGCGTTTATGCAGAAGAGAGGCGTTATCTTTAAGACTGAGCCGAGGAAACTGAGGCTTTCCTGGGCTTGGCTTAGAGTTAAAGAATTGGCAAAAAACGTCCTAAAAACCGATTATCGGGATTATCGGACGTTTATTTTCCGTAAAAGGGCTATAGTTTAATTAACCGGAGGATTCTATGAAAGCGATTACGAGGGTTTTGTTCGCGTTTCTCATGGCGGCGTGCACGGTGACGCTGTTTGCCCAGCCGGCCACGGAGTATGTCGTGCAATCGGTTACTGGGAAGGTTGAGGTAGAGACCACGCCAGGAAACTGGGATGCCGTCACCGTCGGAATGAAACTCGCTCCCTCGGCCGTCGTCAATACCGGGCTTAATTCGAGCCTCGTGCTTAAGGCCGCCGATCGCGCGCTGAAGATCAAGGCGATGCAGAAAGGTACCATCGACAAGCTCGTCGCCGCCCAGGGAACCCCCAAGAGTGGCGTCAAGGTCGGCGCCAAGGCGAAGGCCTCTTCCGCGAACTCGGATGACGTGCAGGGAAGGACGAACATCTCCACGGCGTCGACGCGAGCGAGCGACGCGACCAAAGACATTGAATGGACAGAAGAATAGGTAACTTGTATCGGGAGGATAGACGATGAAGAAGTTTTTTATTGCTGCGATCGCGCTTTCGCTCATAGCGTCCGTCTCGGCCTTCGCCGATGGCGCGAACGCGGATTATCAGGTCGACAAAGTAGTCGGAAAGGTCGAGCGGGAAGTATCTCCCGGAAAGTGGGAGCCCGTAGTCGGCGCCATGAAGCTGGACCCGAAGTCGATCGTGAACGTCGGCCTTAATTCCTCGCTCGTCATCAAGGTGGGCGAGAGGACGGTGACCGTCAAGGCTATGCAGAAGGGGACCGTCGAGCAACTGACGAGCGTTTCCGTGGCGGCGAAGCCTTCCATCAAGATCGGCGCCAAGGCGACGAAGTCGACCGCCGACGCATCCGAGGTTAAGGGCCGAACGAATATCTCGACCGCGTCGACGCGCGCGAGCGACGCGACCAACGATATCGAGTGGGAAGAGTAAGCTTACCTATCCGAAAAACAAAAGCCATCCCGTTCGCGGGATGGCTTTTGTTTTTAGCGGCGTAAACTCACGGGTTATTTAACGGTCAAGTTGAACACGCCGTCCCACTTGGCCTCTGGCGGCGTCGCGATAAACTCGTCGCAGCGCTTGATGTAGAAGGGGGCGACGAGGTCCGTGGGATCGCCCGCGGCGACGCGGAAGAAAAGCTTGCGCGCGGCCATGAAGTTCTTCTGCTCGTAGAGGTCGATCGCGTCTTCCCATGACTTAACCGATTCGGTCATCGCGGTCGCCTCGTCGCCGTTCTCGGCGATAAGTTCGTACAGGCGGAGCGGGGTGCTGACCCCGACGACGCGCACGCGGTCAAGCCTCCTGAACAGGAACTGGTCCTTGGTTTGCCTCCAGGTGTGCTCGCTGACGAGTATGCCCTTCGTGTTGTACTGCTTGTTGACGCCCTCGAGCCGCGCCGCGAGGTTTACGGCGTTGCCCATGACGGTGTAGTCCATTTTGTTCGCGGTGCCCATGTTCCCGACGATCATGTCGCCGGTGTTGATGCCGATGCGGGTAAAGAACGGCTGGGGGCTTAAGCGCTCGGCGACGATTCGCTTGTTCAATTCGGCCTCGGCTTTCTTCATTCGGATCGCCGTTTTGCACGCGAGGACGGCGTGCTCGTCCATGTGGATCGGGGCGCCGAAGAACGCGATGATCGCGTCTCCCTCGTACTTGTCTATCGTTCCCCGGTTTTCCAATACGATATTACTCATCTCCGTAAGGTACATGTTAAGGAGATTGACGAGGTCCGCCGGGTCGAGCTGCTCAGATATGGTGGAGAACCCGCGAATATCCGTGAAGATCGCCGTCATCTCGCGCTTCTCGCCGCCAAGGTTGAGCTTGGACGGGTCGTTGATGATCTCGTTGATGACGGCCGGCGAAAGGTAGCGCGAGAACGCCGAGCGCAGGAATGATTTCTCGCGGATCGTCGTGACGAAGTTGATCGCCGAAAGCGTGATGAACGTGACGGTAACCGAGGCGAACGGGACGACGACGCCGACGTATCGCTTGGTCGCGACGAAGAGGATAAGCAAGGCGCCGATGCAGACGGCGAGGGTGCCGATTCCAGCGAGCAGCGACTTAAAGGTATCCAGGTGCTTGATGCCGAACCCGAGCGCGATCGCGAGCGCGAAGGCGATGATGACCGAGACGTACCAGGGCGAGTCGTCGAGGAATTCCCTCGAGAGGATCATGTTCGCCATAGTCGCGTGCACGCCGACGTTCGGGAAGTTTTCCTGCCACGCGGTTAGGCCCTCGTCGGTCGTGCTCGTCGCGCTCGTGCCGACGATGCAGAACGCGCCGACGGCGACCTTCGCCACCTTCGCCCGGATCGTGACGATGTCCGTGATCTGCTTGCGCGCGGTCGCGAAGGTTTCCGAGACGTACGCGCGGGTTTCGGCGTCGCCGGAGTCAAGGCTGTCGAGGATCGCGCGCTCGTAGTCGCCGTTAAGGAACCCGTTCGCGGCGTCGACGAAATCCTGGCGATACTTCCGGTACGCGGCGAACGTTATCCCTTCCGAGGGTTTTTCCCCGTCGTAGAGGGCTTCGCGCAGGTATTGCGCCTGCTCGAATTTATCGAGCGGGGTAGGTTCTCCGTCGTATTGCCCGAAGAAGCCCGCGTCCCGCATGATCTGAAGGTTCTCGACGAGCTGTCTTTCAATAACGTTGTTCCGGATTAGTTCCCACGCGATTATCGAGTTATAGTCCCCGAATTCCTTCTTGGGCCAGCGGACGAGCACGGAGCCGTCCTCGGCTCGGGGGATCTTTATGTTCTCGACCTTTTTCCCGAGGTGCGCGTTTTTAAGGAGTATATAGGAGTTCGTCACCTCGATATCGGGGTTTCCGAGCCGCTGGAGGAGCGGCACCAGCACGAACTGTCCGTAATAGCGCCCGTTATGCTTGATCAGTAACTGAAGGCGTCGCCTGTATCCGTCGGGGTCGGCGTCGGCGTTGACGAAGCCCGCGCCCATCGCGTTCGAGAGCAGTTCGTTAATCGCGGGGGTTATGCCGATGCACTCGGGCGTCAGAGTATCGTGCCGCGCGGTGACGTTCTTAAGGGCGACGCGCTCCTCGAGCCATGCCAGCTCCTTCGGGTCCATCTTGATGCTTTTGTCGTCCCCGATGATATTGTCCGGCGTGATCATCGTCAGGGTAAGGTAGGATTTGCCGAACAGTCTAAGCGTTTTTCCGAAGTACGAGTCGACGTCGCGCGCGACGTAATTGATCGAGGTGTCGAGCGAGTTCTTGACGCGTTGGTTGTTTTCGCTGATGCGCGCCTTTGCGTCGCGTTCCCCTATTTGCCCTCTCGCGAAGGCGTCGAGCGTTTCCGCGACGCCGTCGTCTATTTGGCGGAAGCCATTCTCTACATAGGTGGGAAGCTGTTCCTTTACGTACGCGGGATCGACCTTGACGGGGCTTTTATCCAAGTAGCTTAGGTCGAAGGCGACCGTATCCGCCCCCATTTCCCGGAGGAAGACCGTCGCGTCGGCCATGATGTCGCGCGTCCAGGGCCAGAGTCCCACTTCCTCTATCGACGCGTCGTCGATGCTTATGAGCAGAACGTCGGCGTTCTCTTTTAGCGATGGTATGGCGCGCGCGAAAAGATCGTTGACCTTGCTGTCCGCCGTGGTAAAGAGAAACAGCGAGCAAAGGAGCACGGCCGCGACGGGCACGATTAAATAGAGAAACTTTTTCATGGTACGGCCAGTATATACCCGGCCGACCGATTTGTCATGAAAGCTTTAGAACCGTCTCCCTGAATCGGGTTCCGCGGTCGAACTCGTTCTTGAAGAGGCCGAAGCTCGTCGCCCCGGGAGAGAAGACGATCGTGTCGCCGCTTATCGCGGATTCGCGGCCTGCCGCGACGAGTTCCGCGAGGCTCGCGTACGGGCCCTGGAACGAGATGCCTCGCTCGCGTAGCATCGGAATGAGCTTGTCGGTGCCGGTTCCCGCGAGAAGGTAGATCGCCTTCGCGAGATGCGCGGCCTCAGCGAGCGGGGTGAAATCCAGTTCCTTGTCCGTGCCGCCGGCCAGAAGGACGACTGGCGTATCGAAGGACGTGAGCGCCGCGGCGACCGCTTCCGGTATCGTCGCCGCCGAGTCGTTGTACCAGCGGACTCCGTTTTCCTCGTGGAAGAATTCAAGGCGGTGTTCGATCCCGGGAAATTTCGCCATTGCCTTTGCGACCGTCGCGGGCGAGCCGCCGTAGAGAACCAGTGCCTGCGCGGCGTTCAGCAGGTTCTGCCGCATGTGCTTTCCCGGAACGAGCAGGTTGACGGGAAGAATTTCCACGGGCGCGCAGTCGCCGACGCGCATGAAGCCGCGGCCGTACGGGTCAAGCCATGCGCCGTCGCAGTTATCCGGAAGAATTTCCGAGCTGTACCAATGCACCTGTGCGGCCGTTTCGCCCGAGAAGACCTTTCCCCATTCGTCGTCCCTGTTGCACAGGAGGTGGCATTCGTCGTCCATGTCCGCATATATGAGTTTCTTGTCCGCGACGTACGGTTCCATGCCGCCGTACCAGTTCTGGTGGTCAGGCATGACCGGCGTAAGGATGGCGACGCGCGGCTTGAGGAGCCCGCGCCCGCGAAGGTCCGCGAGCTGCCAGCTCGACAGCTCGAGAACCACGGGGGTCGACGCGCTCGTCGCGTCGATGAAGGTCAGCGGGCTCACGGTGATGTTGCCGCCGAGGAATGCGTCGTACCCGAGTTCCTTCAGGGCGAAGAAAAGTGCGCTTACCGTGGAGGACTTGCCCTTGCTTCCCGTCGCCGCGAGTATGGGTGCCTTCGAGAATCGTAGAAAGACCGAAAGGTCCGTCTCGATGGATTTTGCCGCCTCGAGGAACTCGTTGCCCTCGAGCTTGACGCCGGGATTTTTGATCACGACGTCGGCGCCGGAAAAGTCCGCGAGTTCGTGGCGCCCGAGGACGTAGCGTATGTTGCCGAACGAGGAAAGCGCTTCTATGGACGGGGCGAGCTCCGCCTCGGTTTTTTTGTCTGTTATGGTCACGAGCGCGCCCTCGCGCGCGAAGAAACGCGCCGTGGCGAGCCCTCCGCCGTTAAGCCCAAGCCCCATGATCGTCACTTTAAGTCCCGCGAGGTCTGCCCTCGTCGTGAACGGTGGATTATTAAAATTCAACGGTATACTCCTTCTGGTCGCGGGCGTTCAGAAACGACCGCACTTCAAGGTTCTTCCATCGTTCGCCGAGTTCGGCAGGGATGGTTTTTTTTATCTGCTCGAATAAGGGCATCAATTCCGAGAAAGGGGTCGCCTGAAGGTCCTCGAGAATGCGTATCAGCTCCGGCTCGATAAACGACGTGATGCGATGGAGAAGGTCGGGACCCGATTGACCCCAGGCGTTCATGCTGACGCAGTGCTGTTTGCACGTGATCGGATAATACGGATGGTTTCGCTTGCCGGCGGGGAGGATCAGCTTGCTGAAAAACTTGTTGATGTCGGAATCCATCCAGAGTCCGTGTATCATGTAGCCCTGGCCGGCTTCTCCCTTCCAGGTGATGGGAATGGTCTGTTTCAGGGTCACCGTATTCCCGTCATGCCTCGAGACGGGAAAATAGTCGCACTCGAAATAGAGCCGGTCGCCGCGGTACGCGTGCGTCATGGTATTCGAGCCCTCGACGGTGATGGTGGACTCGAGCGGTCGGCAGGTAAGGTCGAGGATGACGTGATAGAGATACGCTACGCCGGCGCGTTCCTCGACGCGGTAAAAGGTCGGCGTCAGGATGGACGATGGGTCAAAGTACCAGCGGGTACCGGCGAGCAGGGCCGGGCACTGTCGCATGATCTCCCCGCATATGCCCTCGATGATTTCGACGTACCCTTGCGGCGGCTCGGGATTTTCCAGGGTGTGGTGGATGGGGAGCGACGGGACGTCTATGGGCGCGCCCAGAAGAAGGAATTGATCCTCGTTCTGGTTGTAATTGCAGGAAATCGCGTTGGAATCGACGGCAATGCGCGTGCCGGAGCCGCTCAAAACGCCGTTTATGGCGCCGTTTGTTCGTGATACGTCAATCCTGTTTGCGTTCCGGCTCATACGGGTTTATAATATACTATAACTATGCGAAATAATAGAGTCATTTCTTTATTGCTAGTCTCTCTTGCCATGGCCGCGAGCTTCGCGGCTCCGCCTTCGGTTCCCTCCGCGTACGCGACCATCACCTACGCCGAAGGGAAATCCTTCTCCATCATACGCAATAATCAAACACGCGAGTGGCCCGTTTCCGATAAACAGGTTTTCGGGATGGAGATAATGCCCGGCGACATAATCCATACCTCCGGGTCCACTTTCCTCGAGCTGTCCATTAAACCGATCAAGGCCGTGATCCAGATCGCGGAGAATACGTCCTATCGTTGCGATATCGACGAATCCGGCACTAAGTCCTCCGGAGAGCTGTACTACGGCCGCGTGCGCGCCAAAGTCGCGAAGCTGACCGGCGAGAGATCCTTCAAAATATCCTCGCCGTCGCTCGTCGCCGGCGTTCGCGGTACCGATTTCGGCTGCGACGTCATCGCGGCCCGAAAGACGAGCGAGCCGGTCGTGCAGCGGGTGTTCTGTTTCGAGGGGTCCGTCGCCGTTTCGGACGATAAGGCTCCCGAGGCGGAACCCGTATTGATCGGCGGAAGCGAGATGGTAGAGACGCGCGTCGATGTTCAGTCGGTTACCGATAAAACCGCTATCGCCGAGGCTCCCGCGATTCAGAAAGTGATGCTTTCGGACGAGGTTCGGGGCTTTTGGGCGGAACATCCCGT
>DAOPXQ010000104.1:0-8090 GCA_035352395.1 Treponemataceae bacterium
ATTCCTTCATTTCGTCGCCAGGCTTAACCCCGACGTCGTCGCCCATTCGTTTTTGGAACGACGAGAGCACGAGGTTGGCGAGGAGCAAAAAGCCCTTGCCCTGCTTGAGTACTTTAACGATATCGAGTTCCTGCCAGCCCTTTTCGTTCTTGAGGCTCTGGAGGCGGCCTTCGTCGAGCTCCACGCACACGCGGTCGGGCGTCTCGTTTTGGATGACCGCGGTCGCTTCCTCTATGCTTTCCTTGGATATATGCGCCGTGCCCACGAGGATTATTTCCCTGCCGTTCGCCTCAATCCGCCTGACTGTCTGATTCATGCGCTCTCCTCAGGCCTTCGATATCTCGGCCTCGATGTCCGCGAGCAATCTCGCCGTGTCGGGCCTTCGCGACGGCTCGATAAAGCCGCCCGCCATGTGCGGATGGCCTCCCCCGGATCCCCAGCCCGCGAGGACCTTGCGGAGAATGGCGCCTGCGTCCACTCGCCGGTCTCGCGTCCGCGCGGAGAGCCGCGTTCCCGAGGGACCCGTCGCGAGGACTATCGCGAAGGTAATTTCCCGCAAGCGTAGCAGAAAATCGGCCATTACGGAAAGTAGCTCCCCCGAATAATCGCCCCGAAGCTCCGCGACGAGGATTGAACCGGATCGCCTGCACGTGGCGAGCGCCCTCCCGACTTCCGCGAGCTGATCGGTTCCGAGGGAGGTTTGCACGACCTCGCGGGCCAGTTCGATGTCCCCAAGGAAAAAGAGGGCGTAATGCGCGTCGAGGTCGGTCCGGCTCACGCGTCGCGAGAGGAAGTCCGTGTCGAGCTGGATGCCCGCGAGTAAGGCCGTCGCCGTCGTCTGGTCCGGGATCTCCCCTGATTCCTTCCAGTACGTCCAAATAATCGTGGAGCAGGAGCCAACGTCCGGGCGAACGTCGACGAACGGGCAGGAGAATTCAGTCCTGACCGGGTGATGGTCGATAACCCCCATAAGCGCGCCCGCGACGGTCTTGACGGTGCCACCGACGGGAGATCCGTCGACGATGATCGATTGTCCGCCCTCAAGGCGCTCCGCCTCGGCGAACGGCAGGATCGGAATCCCGAGCCGTTCGATCATCGCCGAAAGGGATATGCTTTGGATTTCGCCGCCGTAGGTTATCGAGGCGTCGAAGCCCCTTCTGAGCAGCAGTTCGGAAAGCCCGTACGCCGATCCCATGGCGTCATGGTCCGGAAAGTCGTGGGCCTGTACGATTACGGGCCGCGCGCGCTCGAGCGACCCGACGAGCGCGGCGAAGGGGTTTTCCATGGTTAGCCCTGGCTGTTGGTCGCGCCCTCGGAGGCCTTCGCGTCGATGTCGCGCAGGGCCCATTTGCTCAGGCGGAACTCGAAGAACGACGGGGCCTGCTGGCTCGTGATCTCGATAAGGTATTTTTGGGCGACCGATTTGCTCTGAAAGAGGTTGTAGTACATGGCCGAGTAGAAAAGCATGCGGTTGCGGACGTTCAGGTTCTTTTCCTTCATGATCCGGCTGATAACCTCGGCGTCGCCCGATCGGTCGACGAACAGTCGGCACAGAAAGTAGTCGTCTTTACCTCGGTCGAGCGTCGTGATGTACTTGCCCATGAATGTACGCGCCTCGTCGGCCTTGCCGAGTTGGTATAGGCATAAGGTTCTCATGAGCGCGTAGGAGGCTGTCTTGGGATTGCGGCGGAGCGCCTGCTCGAAGGCCTCTCCGCTTCGCTCGTAATCGCCCTTTCCCCAGAGGAGCACTCCAAGGCTCTCGAAGGCGTAATAGTACGCGGGATAGATCTCGCATACCTTTGAGTAGTCGGAGATCGCCTCGTCGACGTTTCCGAGGTCGTCGTTGAGACCCGCGCGGTAGATGTAGGCGAGGTATTGGTTCGGGTCAAGCTTGATCGCCTCGCCGTACGCGGCGCGCGCCTCGGGTTGCTTGCCGCTGGCGATGTAGTAGGAACCAAGTTCGGTTCGGTAGGAATATACCTCGGGGCTGAGCGAGATGGCTTTTTTCGCGTCCTCGATCGCGCCGAGGTTTTCCGAGGTCTCCGAGCGCACTCGCGCGCGTTCCGCCCAAAGCGGGCTATAGTTCGGCCGTTTTTCGATCGCGAGGTCGAGGGTCGAGCGGGCCTTGTCGAGCTCCTGTACCATATAGTACGTGTGTGCGAGCGCGAACAGGGCTTCCTCGTTGTCCGGCTCGGCGGCTATCGCCTTGATGAGGGTTGCCTTCGCCTTGGGGTAATTGCGCTGGGAAAGGTAATCCATCCCGAGCTCCGAAAGCGCCCGTCCATGATTGGGCTGGATCGCGAGAATCCTCCCAAGGTAGTCCGCCCTCTTTTTTAGCTCTTTCCTGGTTCCGGCGAGCACTGCCTGGGTGTATAGAATCTCCGGGTTTTGGGGGTTCGTCGCCTCGAGCTCGTTCGCGAGGGCCGCGCTCTCTTCGGCCTTGCCGGCGGAGATCAGCACCGACAGCTTAAGCATGCGTATGGTAAAATCGGAGGCATCGGGTTCCGGTACCACGTCGAAAAAGGCGATTGCCTCGTCGAACTTGCCTTTTTCGAGCAGTTTGTTGAGCCGTTCTCCGAAGGCGATTCGCGTATATTTGAATTTTGACGGTTTTTCCGCGTTCTCGACATTCTCGACGGTCGTATCCCGCGCCGGCGGCGTCGAGACGCATGAAACCGCCGCTAGAGCCGCGACGGACGCCGCGACGAGTAAAAAACCCCTGGTTGATAATCGCATTCACTACCCCTCAAAGACGTTGAAATTCCCGCGGGCTTTCGTTTACACTCAGTCAAATGACCAAGAACCTGTCCCGCAGAATCTTTCTGCTATCGTTATTGTATATCGGCATACTATTCGGCATATTCGCGCTTCAATTTACCAGCGGCAACGCTTTTTCCATGTCCGTCGGCCTGCTTCGCGTGTCCGGGGCGACCGGAACCGACGCGAATGGCGATTCCGTCCCGGTTTTGCCCGTCCATATCGCCGGCAACGGCGTGGATTTCTTCGTTGACGACCAGAATCCGCTGATGGCCTATACCACCGAGACGAGCGGTTTCCCCCTACGGGTAATCGGCGTCACCGGCCCGAATGACCCAAATCGCTTTAAGATAACCTTTAGCGAGGGCGTTTCCGTGTCGTTCGTCTCCGAAAGGAGGGGCGACTCCGATATCGTCTCGATCGCCGCGTCCATACCGGCAAAATACCAGAAAATCGTGCTTCCGTACAAGATAACCAGAAGCGCGCGGATCGAGAAGAAGGACTCGCTGACGCTCATTTCCACGGGCAAGAATAAATTCATCTTTAACGGCGCCCATATCCAGGCCCCCGTTTCCTCCGGCGCGTACCCGCTGTCGATCCAGAGGGCCGTTCCCGTCGTCTACTATCAGTCCTATATTCCCGCCAAGGGTCTCGTGATCGCGGAGCTTTCGTCGATCGCGGGAGGGTCGTCGGCGGCCTATTCGTCCGCGCGCGAGCATTTCGCGTCCGTCGCCCTCGAGTCGTTCAAGAAGACCGTGGAGGCTGGACAGTTCAGCGAGCCGGTCGTCGCCGCCTATATCGCGGAGATGGGCCGAATCGGGATGTACCATACCGCCATCGAGTCCATTCCCGACTCCTGGCGCAACGGCTCGGGCCGTTCCTACCTGACCAACGTGTACCTGAATAACCTGGAAAAGACGTACCCGGGGCTCGTCAAGCGCGAGCGCGACGACCGGACGGACATATCGAGAAAGCTCGCGGATAACGACCCTTCGTGCTTCGCGTTTCCCTCGCTCGTGCCGTACCTCGTCGACCGCGGCAGTTCGATCTTGCTTAAGGACCTCGCGCGCGTCGCGTCCTCTGTCGACATGGCGAACGTGACATCGCTCCAGGCCGCCGGAATTCTTGAGTCCATGATGGACTTCGGGATATACCGGCCCGGCGAGGAAAACCCCCTGCTTCCGCTCGCGGACTCGTGCGAGAGGAAGATCAAGGCGTCGCTGGTCCGCATGCAGGATAACCTGTACGTGTCCGACGACGGCAAGGCGATTTCCACCGCGGACTCCCTCCGCGTCGCGCAGGTGCTCATCAAGTACGGAGCCGCATCCGAGCCCGGATGGACCGCAGCCGGCCACCTGATCGTCACATCGCTCGTTTCCTTCGCCGGCGACCGCGCGTCGCTGCCCGCCGCGTTCTCCATCGAGGGCTCGGGCGAGAACGCGGGAATCGTCGCGAAGTCCGACAAGATGCTCGATCCCGCGAGCCTCTATCCGCTCGTGCTCTCGGGCGAGACCTGGTATCCCCACGCTTTGTCGCTCGCGACCCAGGCCGAGCCCGGCGTGTGGGCGTGGACTTGCGCGCAATCCATCAAGATATCGAAACCTTCCGAGGGCTCGATGAAAATCACGACGAGATTCTCTCAGGGCGAGACCCATTATATGGTGCTTCGGGGCATCAAGCCGTTTAACCGAATTCAGATTTACGGGATGGATTTCCGCACGGATCCCCGCTTCGAGAGCTACAACTCGTCGGGATACCGGTATAACGAGGAAACGGGGACTCTGTACCTTAAGATGAGGCATAAGTCCGAATACGAGGACGTGGTGATCTGGTTTGGCGCGACAGCGAAACCGGAACTTTCCGTTCCCGGCGACTCGTCCGAAGCGGGCGAGTCAGCCGAAACGAACGCTCAGCCCTGACCCGTCGACTCCATGATGGCGTCGAGTTCTTCCGCCGTGTCGCACACGAGGCTCGCCGCGAAGTAAAGCGCGACCGCGGTCTCCGTGGTCAGCGAGCCCATCGGCACGGCGCCCTCGCGCCACATTCTGCGCGCGGTGGAGTATTCCGAAAAATCGACTATGCCTTCCTGCTGCGAGGTGCAGAAAAACCTGCACCCGCGCTTGCGGCCCTGCGTGATCAGGTGCTTGAGCGAGTAGGGGCTTTCGCGCATGCTCGCGGTCCCGCGCTCGTAAAGCTCGAGGATAAAATGCGAGACACCTGAGTCCGTGAGCGCGAGCAGCCTGTCCGCGCGCATTCCGGGGTACACTCGCGCGACGTGGAGCCGGTCCGCGGCCTCCGATAGAATCTGCGCCATTACGTATCGATCCGTCTCACCGTAGTCGGAAAGCAGCCCCGGGCCCGTAAACGCGGGCTCGCCGAGGTTCCAGTTACTGAAGCCCGAGACCGTGGGCCGGAGGAATTTCAGGTTAAGCGGCGAAAGCACGCGGTCCCCGAATACGACGTATACCCCGCGTTCCTTTTCCCTCGCGAGCGCGATCGCCCGGTTAAGGTTGAGCCGCGCCTCGTCCGGCGGGGCGTTGGGCCCGAGCTGGGCGGGCGGTGAGTTTGAGGCGGTAAGCACGATGGGCACGGGGGCGTCGCCGAATAGCCAGTACACGAGCGGGGCCGTGTAGGCGAGGGTGTCTGTCCCGTGCGTGACGACGATGCCGTTCGCGGTGCCGCTCGCGATGCGGCTCGCTATCGCGTGGATCAAGGCCGCCCAGTCGGCGGGCTGGATCTCCTCGCTGAGGAGACGGTCCGCCGTGATCGTGTCGAAGCTGACGTGGCTTTCGGCGAGTTCGTCGGAGAGCATGCCCTTTAAGACCTTCGCGTCCCCGCCGGTTATCTCGCCGTCCGCGACGCTGCCGGTGATCGTTCCTCCCATCGCGAGGACGTACACCACGCTGATGTGGAGCTCTTCCTTCAGGAGCGACTTGACCATGATCGGGTCCGCGAGGCCGCGCGTCCGCTTCATGATAATCCCGGTGAGGAACTCGAGCGGCGCCATGTCTCCCTCGCGGAGCCTTCCCGCTTCCGGGGCGTTTTCCTGTATCGTTTTCTGGACGAGTTGGCGGAGCTGGTCGGCGTCGGTAATCTGGCTCCAGCTATGCTCCTCGAGCAATGTCGCCGGGTCCTTGTCCGTCTCCACGACCGCCTGTAAAAGCTGCTTCGCTATGCGCGAGTTGACCGTGCGGTCATGGTACATCGCGAGTATCGCGGCGAAGCGCTTCGGCGACAGCGGCGATTCCTGGACGGATTGGTTTTCCTTGCGGAGGATGCCGGTTACGTCGGACATGAGCCAGTGCGCGGTTTCCATCGCGTCGGCCCCCGCCTGGATCGTCTCCTCGAAGAAATCCGCCCGAGCCTTCTCGTCGCAGATGAATTCCGCGCGCGTGCGCGAGAGCCCCCAGGTCGCGATAAGGCGGTTTTGCCGCTCCGACGGGTGCTCTATCGCCGACGCGCGAAGCTCGGCGAGTAGGGTCGGCGGGCAGCGATAGGTCGGCGCGCCCTCGATCGGCTCGGTCGTGAGTATCGAGGCGGACTCGCGGCTCTGGAAGAACTCGGTATGGTCCTGCCGCTCGTTCCACAGCCGGCTTTCCGAGGTGACCGCCCCGCCCGAGATCAGGATCTCCTCCTGTCTGTGCAGCTCTGCGTTGATCGCCTTGCGGATGAAGTTGAACGAGTTGAGATTGCGGAGCTTTACCGCGTAGTCGGGCTTGTCGGGATAGCGCGCGAGCGCGACGTACGCGTTGCAGCGGATGACGTTCTCGGGCGGGACGCCCTTGAGTATTCCCATGTACTGGATGCGGCGCCGAAGCTCGGTCAGGAAGACTTCCGCCTCCTCCCCAAGCTCGAAATCCGCGCCCGTGCGTATGCGGATGCTCGGCGCGCCCGCGCGCGAGTAGTCCATTTTGGTCTCGCCGTTGACGTGCGTAAGCCGGCCCGCGTCTTCCTCTATGCGGACTTCCTGTATCGAGATCTTTTTTTTGCGGCGATGAAACTCGATGTCCATCCAGCCGCCGGTCCCGATCTTTACCGAGCCGCCTGAAAGGCTGTACTGGGCGGGGAGGGAGGGGCTTCCTTTCGGCTTGTCGTAGGGGGCCGTTTCCGCGAGCGCGCAGTCAAGCGCGTGCGCGAGGGTGTAGGCTCGACGCGCGGCCTGCGGGTTAACGACGGGATAGGCGCCGCTTTCCCTTCGGCAGATGGGGCAGGTGCCTGTCTTTGAGCCTATGCGGCAGGAGCAGAACGCCTTCTCGTCGGTAGAGACGAGGATTCTGACTTCGAGGAACACGTGGGATTGATACATCTTTCCCCCTCCGGGACGGTTTTTTCGCCTGGCAAGTATATAATTTTATCTCCATTTATGATATACTTAAAAATTGACCCGGCTTTCAACAAGTACCGTCCTCTCGGAATCTTTTTGTGGCAGTTCATAAGGAGCGAGCGTGAATAAGCGAGATTTCCCCAAAGTTCATTTTTATGATCAGGACTTTGTAGATATTTATGACCGGAGCTGGGCCTGGATCCAGGACTACTGGATTACCCCCGAGGTCAAGGGACTCTCGCCCGAAGGTTACTTCATTTATCCGGATGCCGGCGAATCGATCCTCAACCAGTTCGAAACCATCTTTTCCTCGTTCTTTTTCGTGTATTCCAACCGCAATTATCACGCGAACCAGGGACTCGACTATTTCTACGAGCATCAGGAGGAGTCCGGGGCGATCCGCTGGAAGTACAATCTCCTGACCGGAGACCCCTCGCTCTCGAAGGATAACCCCGAGGGAATCGGCATGCCCCTTTTCGCGTGGGCCGAGTTCAACCTGTTCCATAAATCCGCCAACAAGAAGCGCATCAAGGACGTTATGCCCGCGCTCCAGAAATACATGGCCTGGATCGACGCGACCTTCAAGAAGGAAAACGGCCTTTATAAGGTCCCTCTCGCAGCCACGACGATGACCAATTCCCCGCGCAAGAAGGCGGCGTACCTCGTCGACTTTAACACCGCGCTCGCGATCAACGCCCTGTATATGTCCGCTCTCGGCGACATACTCAACGACAAGGACCTGTCCTTTCAGTACAAGCGAATGTACTTCTCGCTGAAAACCCGCATCAACTCCATGATGTGGGATCCCGAGACCGGGTTTTACCACGACATCGAGGAGTCCGGCCAGCGCCTGCCCCAGAAGACAATCGCCGGTTTCTGGCCCCTGCTCGCCGAGATCCCCAACGAGGACAAGGCCGAGAAGCTGATCGCGCACCTCCAGAACCCCAAGACCTTCGGCGTGGACCATCCGTTTCCGACCCTTTCCGCCGACGATCCCGAGTTCGACGAG
>DAOPXQ010000105.1:0-8000 GCA_035352395.1 Treponemataceae bacterium
ACGGGATTATTCTTGGTGCGGCGCGAGAGCACCTGCATCACGCGGCGGATTTCCTCGTCCCGCCCGATGACGGGGTCGATCTTTTCCTGGCGCGCGAGGGCGGTGAGGTCGCGGCAATATTTTTCGAGGCTTTGAAAAGTCGCCTCGGGATCCTCGTTGGTTACCCGCTGATTCCCGCGGATTTCCTTGAGGGCGGATAGTATTGAAGTTCTCGTTATGCCGTGAGACGCGAGCAAGCCGCCGACGTCGTCGTCCATCTCGCTAAGCGCGAGCAGGATATGCTCGGTGGATACGTACTCGTCCTTGAGCGCCGCTGCCTCGGCCTCGGCCTTCGCGAGCGCCTTGCCGGCGCCGTTCGAGAAGTATAGTTGGGCTGAGTCTCCCTTGACGCGCGGCTTTCGCCCGAGCCGATCGTCAAGCTCCGCGATCAACGCGTCAGGGGACACGCCAATGCGTTCCACGAGGGGGGATACGACGCCGCCTTCCTGGCTCAGAAGGCTATGTAGAATATGATCGGTTTCTACCTGGGCGTGGTCGTTTCTTTGGGCGATCGAAGTCGCTTCCTGGATCGCCTCGCGGGTTTTAAGGGTGCACTTATCAAGATTCATGAGTTAAATATACCCATAAACGCGCAGGACGTCCAATTTGGCGATTTTCGCTAGGAATCTCTTCAGAAATTGGGCAACTTTTCGGAATCCTTGTCGTTGGGGAAATTGCGGTCGATATATTCAAGGCATTGAATGGCGACCTGTTGGGCATGTTCATACCAAATCCGATACAGCTCGTTGTCTACAACGTTCGGATACGGCGCTCCCTGCACATCCGATACCAGTTGCTTCATGATCTCGTAGCCTTCATGATCCATTTTTTTCATGGTGTGTCCCTCCTTGGTAGTGCTGCTACTTCGACATTATACAGTGTAACGGATGGGTTTTCCAGAAAAAACTTCCGAGGGAAGCTCCTTAAGCTGCTTTTTTCCGCCAATAACCGCTCCGCGGGCCTTTGGCCAGTCATCCCGTAGCCGCCCCGCGCACGCGCGGAGATCTTCCGGGGAAACCGATAGGATTCTGGCGACTTTCGCCAGCCGTACCCGCTCGGATATCCCGTACATTATGCGAATGAAGGCGGTAAAGCCCTTATCCGAGGGTGACCGCGGCTGAATCTCGCGGCTATAGCAGCCTATGATGGTCTTTTCGAGGGCAATGGGGTCGATATCGCCGGAAGCGACGGCCTCGAGCGATTCTCGGAACACCGATAGCGAGGCGACGGGCACGGGATCGCGATACGTGGAGAAAACAAAGACATCCTCGAGGGAGTCAGGGTAGGCAAAAGCCCCATAGGCCCCGCCCGTAGTGCGGATCCGTTCCCACAGAATGCCGTTCGAAAGCCAGTTTCCAAGCACGGTATCCACCGGCTGATCTGGGGCGCCGTACGGTAGCGACGGAATCGCGGCCGCGGCGAACCCTACCTGCAAATTGGCCGAAACGAGCTCGCATGTTGCGGTCATCGTCGATTCCCACTCGGAGGCGGTATGGCGCCGCGCGTCCACGAAGCATTCCTTTCCGTCAAGAAGCCCCGATAGATCCTTCATTAAGGAAGCGATGATCTCCTGAGTTCCGGTAACGTTTACGACGAGGCCAGAGGACGCGAGTCCGTCACGGATCGAGACAAGCCGCGAAGCGAGGGTCTCGGCGGCCTGGGGAGCTTTCATCTTCGCGCACAAGTCACGGACATAGCGCAACTGCGTAAGCCCGTTCCATATCTCGTCGATGGCGCGCGACCTTCCGGAGGCGGACGTCGCGCGCGAAACCGCGTATTGGTGCCCCGACGGCGCGAGGGAGGAATCAAGATCGTTCCGGTACTCGTTCAGGATATCCGTAAGCCGTTTGGCATCGGAAAAGTCCGCCTCGCGGAGAAACCGGAACGCGAGCGACAGGGCCTCGCCGGAAAGCTCCCCGAGCATCTTAAGGCGGAGAATCAACACGTCCCTTCCAATAAGCCCGGGCGGTAGCGCGTCGGGCATACTTGATCCGGGAACGGGGGAGCTCGTGAAGAGCATGGCCCCAAGGCCTCCGGTGCATCGCGCCGAAAGCGCCGATACCTCCGGCCACGCGAGGCCGTCAAGGCCCATCCCCGTAAGCGCGGAAGAGTACAGCGGCAACAGGGGATAGTCCGCGGGGTCGAGGGCGTCGACGGGCATCGCGATGTCCACGTAGGCTATGCCGTTCGTCGGCTGCTCATGGCAGAGCACCGGTACCTTCCCGGCATACCGTACTTCGGTCGCGATCTCGTCCGCGACGACGGGGAGGTCGGACCGGGAAAGATGGGGAATCAACTCGAGCTTCGCGGGATCGTCCGGTTTCTTTTGCAGCGCGTAGAAACGCTCCTGCGCGGAGAGGAACTCCGCCTTGCCCTCGGGCGTTAGGGCCGACTCGAAAACCCTGACACGGGCCGCCAGGCGCTCGTCAAGCCGCTTGACGTATTCAGGGTCGGGATACACGCTGACGAGCGACCGGTGCGCGTTTTCCGAGAACCAGGCGCGCAGGAGTCCCCGCACGTATCCCGGATCGGCGGCGATTCGCCTTTTTACTTCCTCGAACGCGGGAACGTAGCGCAGCGTGTCGAAGGGACTTAGCCCATGAATCCAGCCGCGAAGGGAACGCCGCATCAGCGTCAGGGCGAATGGACCGCCCGAGCGACGAACTTCCCGGTTCGCGAAATCGATCGACCTTACGGCCGTCTCGATCTCGTCGGCCGGAATTCCGTCCCTGACAAGCGCGTCGATCGTGCCCATGACGAGCTCCGAAAGCTTGTCCGCGCTATCGCGCGGAACGCCGCGCAGCCCGGCGCTAAAGCACATATGCTTTATCTCGGTCTCAAGCCCCGTGGACGGGGCGATATCCTCTCCCAGGCCCGACTCAAGCAGGGCTCGGCTCAGGGGCGCGCCGTCATGCCCAAGCAGGATCTCGGAAACGAGATTCGCCTCCATCAGCGCGACGGTATCCACGGAATCGGGCAATAGCCAGTTGAGAGTAACGGTCGACTTCGTAAGATCGTTCTCTTCGCCGGCGGGCGCGGGCACGTTAATGGATACCGGTTCCGCGAAACTCTTTACCGAACCAAACGGCGCGGGCCTTGGCGACGGTCCAAAACCGGAAAGGAAACGGCTCTCGAGCAGCTCAAGCTGTCGCTCGGTCGGGATGTTACCGTGAAGGAACACCTTACAATTGGAAGGATGGTAATACTTTGCGTGAAACTCGCGGAAGCGCTCGTAGGTCAGCGCCGGAATATCCGCGGGATCGCCGCCGGAATCGTGAGCGTACGGGGTTCCCTCGAGCAACGATCGCCTAGACCAGTCCCCCGCGATCGAGTCGAAGGAAGAATAGTCGCCGCGCATCTCGTTGAACACGACTCCCTGTATCGAGGCCGAACCGTCCGGCGCGAACTCGAACCGGTGGCCTTCCTGCCGGAATATCCATTCCTCGAGCAGGGGGAAAAACACCGCGTCGCCGTATACGGACATCAGATTAAAGTAATCGGCCTCGACCATGGAGCTCGCGGGATACACGGTCTTGTCCGGAAAGGTCATCGCGTTAAGGAAGGTCTTTACGCTCTGCTTCGATAGCACGAGGAAGGGATCCTTCAGGGGATAGTTCCTCGAGCCGCACAGCACGGAATGCTCGAGTATGTGCGCGACGCCCGTCGAGTCCTCGGGCGGCGTCATGAACGCGTAGGCGAAGAGATTCTCGTCGTCGTCGTTTAGCACGTGAAAGACCTCTAGGCCGGTTACCGCGTGGCGCGCGAATATCCCCGTCGCCTTAAGCTCCCCAAGGTCCCTTACTTCGACGATCTCGAAGCCATGTATCTTTTGCCCGACGGTCATCGTACCCATACCTCTTCCCCATCCCTTCCGGCGACCTTGAACGCGCCGTTTTCCCAAGCCCTTCTCATTACCGCGAAGAACGACGACGTGACGCGCTCGCATTCCGCCCTCGGCACGGGCACAAGGAGTTTTTCTTCCTCGAGCACGATATCCCCGCGTGTGCGGGAGATGTTGTTGAATATTTTCGCGCGAAACCTCTCGTCCTTACCTACCGCGAGAAGCGCGAGATCCCGCTCGCTCATGCCGCGAAGCGTTTCCTGCATAAAGCGGTCGTCGGAGGAGATGATGTCGTCAACGGTAAAAAGTCGGTCGCGAAGGTCGCGCCCAAGCTCCGGATCGCTTTCCGAAAGTCCCGACAGGATCGCCTTCTCGCTCGAGCCGTCCATGCGCTTCAGGATCTCCGCGAGCGCCGATCGCCCGTCGATTCTGTCCGCGGATTCGGTGTTTATAGTCTGCACCTTCTCGCGCATCGCGTCGTCAACGCGCCGGAGGATGTCGGGATCCATCTGCTTTAGCTTTGCGAGCCTGATGACGATTTCCGTTTTCTCTGAGTCGCTCATCATCTTAATCGCGGACGCGGCTAGCTTCGGCGAGAGCTGCGACAGGACGAGCGCCTTGACGGCGGGAAGCTCGTCGGATAGGAGCCGTACCAGTCGGTCGGGATCGGTTCCCTCAAGATACTCAAAGGGCTTGCCCCTACTTTCGGGAACGGTCTTTCGAAGCATCTCGTCGGCGCGTTCCGGACCAAAGGCGGTTTCGAGGATCGTGCGCGCGGTCTCGATGCCGCCGGTCGGCTCTCGCGCGCGCTGCATCAACGACTCGAATTCGGCGAGAACGATCGCGGCCTCGTCCTTGTCCACCCTTCTGATCGACGCGAGCTCCAGCACGACCTTCTCGGTCTGCTCGGGCGTAAGGCTCGACATTACGCGGGCGGCCTCGTCGACGCCGATGATCAGGAGGAATTTCGCGACCCTACGGAACGGGCTATCCTTGCCGTTTTTATCGGCGTCCGGAACCTTCACGAGCCCGGGTAGCTGCATCGATGGATTCGACCGCGGCTTCTCGGGCGCTTTGGGCTTAGGTTGGTTTTGATTGGTTTTCTGCGTCGGCGATTTACGGGCTATCGTTTCGGGCTCGACTTCGTCGGCGACTCCGCCGGAAGATCCCTTTTTTATTACGTTGTTGTACGCGTTTAGGCGCTGTCGGTCGAGATTCATGCCATTATCATATCAGCGCGCGCCAAGCGCGGTCAACTGAGCGTTCCGTGGATCCATTCGCGCCGTTTATCGCATTCCGCAAGAAGGGCCCGCGACAGGTCAAAGGGTTTCGCGAAGCGGACTTGCGCGATTTTACCGTCGTCGCCGCTCACGGACAGGCAACCATTGCCTATCAGCCGTTCCAGCTCCGACGGGGAAATATCGCCGGAAAGGACGCGCGACGCGCACTCAACCGTCCTCGCCGCGATCTCCACGGCCTGGGAGAACATATCGGGGACGGAGAGCGTCGTCCGCTTTCCCGTGATCGGGTGTTCCCAGCTCTCATGCGCGAGATTCAGCCAATCGACCTCGGGATCGGGCTTTTCCGGATACATGAGCGCCACTCCGCCCGCGCCCAGATCCTCGTAGGAACCGATCATCGATCGCGCGACGCTCGACGAATACGCCGTCATCACGGGATTAGTCAGTTCGTAGAAATACATCGAGTCGGTAAACGCGTTCTGCACGCGCAAAACGCGCATATCGTCGGTGTCCTCGTTCTCGGGATACGTATGCGCGAGCGAGACGGCGATTCCGTCGGAAAGCGTGCGAATTTCCTCATCGTCGAGAAGGAACGGAGTGCCCGTGTTGAAGCACGACACCGGTATGCCCTCAAGAATCGACAGTAAGGTCACGTCGATGATCCGTTCGAGAAACGCGTGAAAAAGAGCGGGCGAAACCCCCGGGATTCCGGTCGACTGCGAAACGTAGGAACGGTTGACGATATACGGATGGAATATGCGGTCGACGGCCTGATGCGTGATAAAGCCGTACAGCCATGAAAACAAATGCGGTTCAGGGTCCTCGATAAAGATTCCCGCGGCGGTCGCGCAAAAACGCCCAAAATCCTGTCGGTGCAAAAGGCGAGAGTACATCAGGCCAAGCGGCTTGGTCCGCCTATTATGAGAGAAAATATCCGGTCCCTGACACCCTAGATTGAAAGCCTGCAAGACGGGGGCCTTGCCCGGCAGCCCGAACAGAGGGCCGGATTCCCGCAATGCCGCTCGCCCCGCGAGCACGTGCGTGATTTGCGACGGCATGCGCGCTACGGCTGTTCGGCGAGGGGAATGACGAGACCCTTGACCGCGTCGGACTCACCCTCGTAAATGCAGATCAAGGCCGCGCGAACGTCCTTGCCCGTCGCGTCCGCCGCCGTGGCGAACGTCGCGATTCTCCGCGCCTCGGACGAGAGGCACGCCTCCGCCGCCTTCGCGAGCGAGGGCGCGAGCGACTTCTCCGCGAACGCCGAATACATCGCCGATCCTTCGGGTACCCGCACGGTACCGTCCGCGAACGACCATTCGAACGCCGCGTTCCCGTCCAGGAAATATTCCATCATCTCGCATTTATCGGCTAGGCTTTTATAGCGATCCTCCGCCTTGCGCACTCGTTTTTCAAGCTTATATTTATAAAGCGCGGTATCCAGGGTGGTGGCGAGACTGTCGGGATTGATCGGCTTAAGGAGATAGCCCGCATAGGTGATTTCCTTAGCGCGCACGAGAGCGGAAAGATCGGGGCTCGAAACGCAAAACACTATGGGCACGTCAAGCTCGCGCTGTATCTCGCGCGCGACGTCTATCCCGTCCATCGTTCCGTTAAGAACCATATCGAGCAGGATGATATCGGGCTGGAAGCGCTTTGTGGACGCGATCGCGTTATTTCCCGAGTCCGCGATCGCGACGACGTCGTATCCCAAACGCGAAACCATCCCCTGTAAATCAAGGGCAACGATCGCGTCGTCTTCCGCTATAAGTACTTTTGCGCGTAGATCGTTTGATAGTTCCGACATATTCCCCCGCTAAACACAAAAAGCCACGTGGTATTCTACACGTTTTTCGCCATTCATTCAAGAATACTCCGCCATTCGATTAATACCATGCGCTTGACACTCATTTTTCGTTATGTTAATGTTATTCTCGCATTAAGAAATGGGTTTTCAAGCGCGTTGGGTCGGGCAATAGCGCAGGTGGTTAGCGTACAAGTCTGGGGGACTTGGGGTCGCCGGTTCGAGTCCGGCTTGCCCGACCGAATCCGCTTGATCAATCCAGTTTTTAGGGCATAAAGGCAATCGCGCCAGTCGCGGTTGCCTTTTTTGTTTTTAAGCGTAGTAACATTTTTGGGGCCGCTACGTAGAGGGCTTCTCGGCCTCGCGGAGCGGAACCCTGTTTCTCGGCTGGATTTCCCTATCGGGATTCGGCTCAAGACGCAGCTGAACTTCCGGAATGACGTCGACGAGATGCTTCTTCGAATCGAAGAAGTTATTTCGAATGTTATGCGCGTGCACGGCAAGGTCTTCCATATCCCCGTCCACGTTCTGGCCCTCCAGCTCCGATAACTTATCGAGAATATCCAGGATGCCTCGGTTATGCGGATCGTCCTGTCCCTTCTCCTCGTTAAGGTGCTTCCCGAGGGAATTTACGTCCGCGACCGTTGGCGGATAGATCTTATAGCCCTCGAGCGGCGAACTAAAGGCCGTCTGGAAAACGCCCAGTATGACGCCGAGCGTCTTCGGGTAAATCTCGGACCTTCGATACTTCGTCAGGATCGCGAAGCACGTCGAGACGATAAAGTAATTGGGCTGAATCGAACTCATGAAGAGGAACGGGTCGCGCGTCCCGAGGAACGCGTCGATCACGTTATGGTTTCTGACGGTGAGCAAGTTAAGGAACACGGGATAATTACCGTTCGTTATGCCGGTGAAGTTAAGGTAACTCGCGTAGGTTATCGCGGACTCCACGGCCTCCGTCGAGCGGCACCCCAGTATGCCCTTGAGCATATTGTACTCGATCTGCTGAACCTCAACGTCGGTCCAATCCTGCTTCTTCTCGAAAAGTTCCTTCATCTCGTTACTCCTTCCCGAA
>DAOPXQ010000106.1:0-5038 GCA_035352395.1 Treponemataceae bacterium
GGCAACGTCGACATCATGAACGTGTTCGCCGATCCCGAGGAGGCGTTCGTTCGCGGCTTCCGCGCGGCTGGCAGATCGTTCTCCCTTATGCGGCGCGAGGCTAATACGACGAAGGCGGATTTCGTCAAGTTCATACGCGCGGAGATCGATGAAGGCCGACCCGTGATCGCGCTCGGCATTATCGGCCCCGAGGAGGCGTGCATAATCGCGGGCTATCGCGATGGCGGCAATACGCTGCTCGGCTGGAATTTCTTTCAGGATTTTCCCGAGTTCGGCGGGGGCGGCGAGAAGGACGCGTCGGGTTACTTTATCACTAAAGGATGGTGGGAAAACCCGTCGACGGTGATGCTGATGTCGATCGGCGAGGAATGCGCCGAATTGCCCGACGCCTCGGAGATCCTGAAGGCGGGACTCGATATCCTTGAGCGCGAAACCGTCACCAGGCCAAACGGCTGCGTGCATCTGGGAGGGCAAGCCGCGTATCGCGCTTGGGCCGCCGCGCTCTCGGACGACGCTGACTTTCCCTCGGGGATACCGCTCCCGCAGCTTTTCGAGCGGCTTATGTGCGTTATCGACGGGCTCACGATGGTCCATGAGGGCCGGGGATGCGCGGCGATGTGGCTGAAAGAGCTCGCAACTTCGCTCGACGCGTCGGGAAAGGGCGACCTTGCTGCGCTGGCACGGAAGGCGGCTGGTTTCTTTGATGGCGAACGGGCGCTCGTGGACGAGATTACCTCGTTGCCCGGGTATGTCGAGCCTGGGGAGAAACGCGCTCTCGCGCTCGCCGAACCCGCGTTCCGTAAGGAACTCGTCGAACGGATTTTACATGCGGCAGAACTCGATCATGCCGCGTCCGGCGTGATCCGGGAGCTGCTTGGGCTCTGGCGGTAGAGGTTTCAAGAGGGTTCAAGAGGGTTCAAGAGGTTCCGTCGGTAGTTTGACCGTTCCCCCCCCGTTTTGCTTCCATAAAGTGCTGTTTTCACCTATAATCGGGTCAGAACGGGGGATGAGATGGTTCTTGATATCGTATTTGTCTGTTTCAAGCTGATAGGCGCCATTGGGCTTTTCCTGTACGGCATGCAGCTGAGTTCCGACGGAATCCAGCGCGCCGCGGGCGACAAGCTTCAGGGAACGGTCAACTTCATGACGAAGAACCGCTTCTTCGCGGTGCTCACGGGTATGCTTGTAACCGTGCTAATCCAATCGTCCTCCGCGACGACCGTCATGGTCGTTTCCTTCGTCAACGCCGGATTGCTCACGCTCTTCCAGGCGATCGGCGTTATCATGGGAGCCAATATCGGAACTACGCTGACCGGCTGGATAATCGCCGCGGTCGGCGTTCAGAAATTTTCTATCGCGCTTATAGCCGTCCCTCTTTTCGGGGTCGGCTTTTTTATGTCGCTAATGAAAAAGAAGGGCGACGCCTTCGTCAGCTATGGCGAAGGCCTCATGGGCTTCGCCATGATCTTTCTCGGGCTTGACTATCTCGCCAAGGCGATCCCGGAGCCCTCCGGCGACGTACTTCTGTTTCTCGGCGACTTCGCGAACAAGGGTTACTTCGCGATCCTCGCGTGCGTTCTGATCGGCACGCTTTTCACCATGCTCGTCAACGCATCGAGCGCCACGCTCGCCATCGTCATCGGGCTTTCGGCCAAGGGAATCATCAATTTCGAGATGGCCGCCGCGATTACCCTCGGCGCGAATATCGGAACGACGTTCAACTCGTTCCTGGTTTCCATCGGCTCGAACACCAACGCCAAGCGCGCCGCCTGGGCGCATATCATGTTCAACGTGATCGGTACGGTCTGGGTTATCATCGTGCTGAGGCCGTTTATCCAATTCGTCGACTGGATCACGCCCGGCGAGATCACCCCCGAGACCGCGGGTGCCCATATCGCGATGATGCACACGATGTTCAACCTGGCGAACACGGTAGTCCTCCTGCCGTTCGTCAAACAGTACGCCGGGCTCCTTGAGCGGTTGATAAAGGCAAAACCCGGCGAAGAGGCCTTCGCGAAGCTGCAGTACCGGCCCGCGACCCTGCTCGCCAGCCCCGAACTGAACCTTGCGCAGGCGCGGTCCGAGCTCACGGAACTGGCGGGCGTCGCGGAGTCTTTGTTCGCGCGCCTTCGAAGCGAGCTGCCAGACGTGAATGGATGGACGCCCGAGCGCGTCGAGTACTACGAACGATACAGCGCCTACGCGACCTCGATCCAGGGAGGGCTTTCGAAGTTCCTCCTCGAGATCGCCCGTCAGGATATTTCCGACAAGACTCGCGACAACATCGGCCTCCTGCTCCGCATGGTCAACGACTTCGAGAGCGTGTGCTGCGGCTGCGCCTCCATGGCCGCCATGCAGGAAAAGGGAGCGCGGAAGAAAGTGGTCTTCGCCGAGGAGGAGATCGAGCAGCTCGAGCCCTTCACCGGCCTTGCCAACGATTTCCTCATCTTCGTCAAATCGAAGATCGACAGGCCCCTGAGCGAGGAAGATCTCGCGCTTGCCGTGGATTACGAGAACCGCGTGGACGCGTGCCGTGCCGAGCTCAAGAAGCTCGCCCGCCGGCGCATCAAGAAAGGCTCGGACGTCAAGGCCGAGCTCCAGTTTATCGACCTTATCCGCCATGTCGAGAAGATCGGCGACAACGCGTACTCCGTCGCGGTGACGCTCCGCGAGATGAGATAGCGTTTTGCTCTGTTTCGCGGGCATGACCGGCCGTTTTCTGGTAAGATAGGCGCATGAGCGCGAAGAAGAAGGCCTGTACCACGGCGTATCGGTGCACGCAGTGCGGATATACGCAACCCCGCTGGCTCGGGCGCTGCCCGGACTGCGGGGAATGGAATACCCTCGAAGAAACGATCATTCAAGACGGCGGCGCCGGCGCCGCAGCATTCGGTTCCGGCGCGGCCGCGCTTTCGCGCACTGGCGTGGTTCCCCGCGCGATGCCGCTTTCCGCCGTGGACGCGCAGGACGGCGCGCGGATGACCACCGGTATACCGGAGCTCGACCGCGTGCTCGGCGGGGCCGCCACGAAGCGCTCGGCGATCCTCGTCGGGGGCGAGCCGGGAATCGGAAAATCAACATTGCTTTTACAGGCCGCGTCGACGGCCGCGACGAACGGAAGGATTCTCTACGTTTCGGGCGAGGAGTCGCCATCGCAGATACGCGCACGCGCCGACCGGCTCGGCATCGCTACCGACCGCATCGAGATCCTCAGCGCGAGCCGCCTCGAGGATATCGAGCGCGCGCTTAACGAGATCAATCCCGTATTCGTCATCGTCGATTCCATACAGACCGTTTACTCTCCCGACGCAGGTTCCGTCCCGGGCACGGTGAACCAGCTGAAGCTCTGCGCGCACGAGCTCGTTTCCTGGGTGAAGGAGCGCGACGCGGTCATGTTCCTCGTCGCGCACGTGACGAAGGACGGCACGATTGCGGGGCCTAAGGCCCTGGAGCATCTCGTAGACACCGTTGTCTCGTTCGAGCGGAACGACGAGGACGTCCGATTCCTCCGCGCACTCAAGAACCGCTTTGGCTCGGTAGACGAGCTCGGCATATTTCAGATGACGGATAAGGGCCTTCGAACCGTGGAAGATCCATCGAGCCTGTTCATAGTGCGACGCGCGGGCGCCCTTCCGGCCGGCGTCGCCGTCGTTCCCGTGTTCGAGGGGTCGAGGGCGTTCCTCGTGGAGATCCAGGCGCTCACCGTCCCCTCGAAAGGCGCGATGAGCCGCGTGTTCTCCGACCGTATCGACGCGTCGCGCGTGAGCCGCGTGGCCGCCGTGCTCGAGAAGCGCACCGGCCTCCGGTTCTCCGACCAGGACATCTACGTCAACGTGGCGGGCGGCGTAAGGCTCGCCGAAAGCGCGATAGACCTCGCGCTCGCCGCGGCCCTGTACTCCGCGCGAACCGACATCGCGACCCCGCCATCGACGGCCCTTATCGGCGAGCTCAGCCTCGCGGGCGAGGTTCGGCCGGTGGGCAGGCTGAAGATCCGCGTTAAGGCCGCGCAGGGGCTCGGCTTCACGACCGTATACGCGCCCGAGAAAGAGCCCGGCGCCACACCGGTCGCCGACGTCCGATCCGCGATCTCCGCCCTCTTTGGTTGACATCGTCCCATAACTCGCCGATACTTATTTCCGATCCCCGGCCTCAGACCGGCGTGGGTCAGAAGGAGTGTCTCCGTGAAATCTATTCGACATAAGACTCTCGCGATACGGTGCCTGTGCGCCGTATTCTTTTTTACGATCGTCGCTTCCTGCGCCAAGGCCGAGACTAAGGAAACCGTGTCCGCGCCGGCGGCCGATACCGTTGTGCCCGCGGTAACGCCTGAGTTCGCCTCAGCGAAGTTCCGCGATCCTTCCGCGCCCGTCGAGGAACGCGTCGAGGATCTGCTCGCGCGGATGACCGTCGACGAAAAGATCGGCCAGATGACGCAGGTCGTGTTTTATAAATTGAGAGACGGCGAGATGAAGACCTTCGCGTTCGGAAGCGCCCTCTCCGGCGGCGGCGGTTCGCCTTGGGGCAATAACACGATCCCCGCTTGGTGCGATATGGTCGACGGCCTTCAGAAAGAGGCTCTCTCGACCCGACTTGGTATCCCGATGCTCTATGGCACCGATTCCGTGCACGGCCACAACAACCTCTTGAACGCGACGATATTCCCGCATAACATCGGCATCGGCGCCGCGGGCGATCCCGATCTCGCCGAGCGGATCGGCAAGGCCGCCGCGCTCGAGACCGCCGCGACGGGCGTTCCGTGGACCTTCGCTCCGTGCGTCGCCGTCGCCCGGGACCCGCGCTGGGGGCGGTTCTACGAGTCGTACGGGCAGGACTCCGCGCTCGTGACGCGACTTTCGTCCGCGTTCATCCGCGGCTTCCAGTCGGCGGATACCGGCGCCGCGAAATCGATCGTGACGGCGAAGCACTTTCTCGGCGACGGAAACACCGTTTGGGGTTCCTCGAGGACCGGGAATTATTTCATCGATCAGGGAAACATGATCAAGGACGAGAAGTTCATCCGCGAAACCCTGCTTCCCCC
>DAOPXQ010000106.1:5138-7969 GCA_035352395.1 Treponemataceae bacterium
ACGATGAAGTCCGCCGTCGAGAAAAAGGCCATTCCGATGAGCCGCGTCGACGACGCGGTCAGGCGAATCCTCAGGGTAAAGTTCGAGATGGGGCTCTTCGAGCGGCCTATGGCGAACAGAAAGCTCGCCTCCGTCGTGCGTAGCCCGGAACATCTCGCTCTCGCGCGCGAGGCCGCGCGAAAGAGCCAGGTCGTGCTCGTCAATAACGCGGCCTTGCCGATCGCGGCCGGAACCGTTTACGTCGCGGGTACGGCCGCCGACGACATCGGTAAGCAGTGCGGCGGCTGGACCATGACCTGGCAGGGAGAGTCCGGAAAGATCACGGCGGGAACGTCAATACTCGACGGAATTCGCGAGGTGGCCGGAAAGGGTAGGGTAAAGTACGTCGCCAACGGAAAGTTCGCGACCTGGGATCCTAAGGGAACCTGCGTCATCGTCACTGGCGAGACCCCGTACGCCGAAGGGATCGGCGATAACCCAAAGATCGAGATTAACCCGGCGGACGCGGCGCTCGTAACGGCCGCGCGCGGGAAATTCGCGAAGGTAGTGCTCGTCGTCGTTAGCGGGCGTCCGTTGATCCTCGGGGATCTCGCGGACAAGGTCGACGCTCTCGTGGCCGCCTGGCTTCCGGGAACGGAGGGCGCGGGCGTGGCGGATATCCTGTTCGGCAAGGCAGCGCCTACCGGAAAACTTTCCTTCGCCTGGCCGGTTTCCGTCGATCAGCTTCCGCTCGACCGCGCGATATCGGGCGAGCAAAAGCCGCTTTGGCCGGCCGGTTTCGGCCTTTCATACTGACGTTACGAAGGAGGGCCGACTAGGCTCTCCCCGTTCACGAACGCGACGGGGAGGAGTTCGGTTCGCCTGTTCGCCCTTCCCGACCGAATGAGGTCGATCAGCATTGACGCGCCCTGGTTGCCCATCTCCGCGAGGGGCAACCGGTTCGTGGCGATCGATAGTCGCGGAAAGGATTTTGGCTCAAGTCCCCCGAAGCCGACCAGGGACATTTTCCTCGGTATATCGATATTCATTTCCTGAATCTCGTTTAGGGTTATGTCCAGGAGCCGGTCATCGGCGCAGAAGAGTGCCGTTGGCTTATTCTCCATCCGCCTGAATGCCTTTCTGATCTCCTGCCGGATCGCGTTCCTTTCAACGCCTCTCTTGACGAGGGCGCGATATATCCGGTGCGGGGCGCCGTAATCCTCCAGCGCGCTCATGAATCCCCGTTCGCGCTCGTTTTGTCCGCCTTCTTTATCGTAGTTTACGAGAATAATATCCCTGTGTCCGTTTTTCGCGATACGGGTTCCCGTTTCGTATCCCGCCGAACGGTAATCCGCGTCTATCCATGAGACTCCTTCATGGCTGGGCCTCGCGGCGATCGCAACGCAGGGGATGCGGTGCTTTGCGATCTCGTCGGCAAGCTCGTCAGGCATCGGCGAGAACCCGAAATAGATCATCCCGTCGGCCTTTTTCTGTTTGTAGGGAAATAGTCTCTCTCTGGGATCTTCCTCAGAATCGCTTGTCGTGACGAGAACGTCGATTTTTCGCTCATAGCACGCATCCAGAATGCCGTTGAAGGTGTGGACGAGTATCGCGTACTCCGGGGCGTCTTCGAGCTTGCGCGGGATCATGACGCCGATGGTGTCGTTTCGTCCCGTATTGAGCGCCTTGCCCGCGAAGCTGGGGATATACCCTAATTTCTCGATAGCGGCGAGAACGCGTTCTCTCGTCTCCGGCCGTACATTGTCTTCTCCGTTCACGACGCGCGAAACGGTGATAAAGGACACCCTCGCGAGTCTTGCCACGTCCTTTTGGGTTACCAATCGTGCCCCCGATATTTGTTACAGTCTAACGCAGGAAATCGGGGCCGACAATGTGATAATGGAGATATTTTACTTTATTTGACGAGACTGCTAAAAAGAGCCGGAACCGCGATGAAATTACCGATCGCCCCGCCTAACGTGGACAGGAAAAACACCAAAAGCACATGCGAGATGCGGTTCTTATAGAATCCGCGGACCGACGAGACGTCCGTGGCGAGCTTTTCCATGTCCTGTACGCGCGGTTTTCTCGCCCAAGCCTGCACCACGCCGGAGAAGAGCCCAACCCCGAGAAAAGGATTGAGCGTCGCGACGGGGGCGCAGACGAAGGACGCGAGTATCGCCGCCGGATGCCCAAACGCGATGGCGGTGCCGATCGCGGCGAGGCCTCCGTTCCAGAGGACCCAGCGCAAGAGCATGTCCCAGGAGGCTTGCGCCCCATTCATGAAAAATCCCGCGACGACGAGCAGTACGAGAATGGCGGGAATCGCCCAGCCGGCGATTTTCGAGCCGACGCTCTTCGGCGGCACCGAGGCGATATCGTCCGTATCGGAACTGCGGGCCCCTGACGCGATCTCCCGAATAATCGCCTCGGTTCCGGGCAGGTGTCCCGCGCCGAGTATTGCCACGATTTTTTTTCCGTCGGATTCCCATATGCGGCTGCCCAGGTAGCGGTCTCGCTCGTCGATGAGGACTTCCTTGACGGTCGGAAGGTAGCCCGCGAGCTCCTCCATCATCCCGTCCATCGCTCCCTGGTCCTTCAGTTTTTCGATATCCTCCGCGCTCATCTCGTCGCTCGAGAACGCGCTCGAGACCAGCGTCGCGAGGAGTTTTGACTTTCCCCACAGGCTGTTCTTCGCCCATGCGCGCTGGAGCGTTACGTGGATCGGCCGGTCGACCATCGTGGTGGGTATTCCCTTTTCCTCGGCGGCCCGGATGGATTCCTTCATTTCGTCGCCGGGCTTAACCCCGACGTCGTCGCCCATTCGTTTTTGGAACGACGAGAGCACGAGG
>DAOPXQ010000107.1:0-7878 GCA_035352395.1 Treponemataceae bacterium
AGTTCATCGCCGAACTCGAGAACCAGCGAGCGCGAGGGGGCAAGCTCTTCAGCGCCCTGCTCGTCACGGACATCACCGAGCTCTCGAGCCTTCTCCTCATCGCCGCCGAAAGGCAATTTATCCAGACGCTCGGACTGCCCAAGCAGGAAGACTCCGTATACGTACTGCGCGACGTCGTGTCGCGCAAAAAACAGCTCATGCCGATCATCTCGGAGATCGTCGAAAGGTATCAGGTTAGGTAGCAATGAAGAAACAGCATGCGTTGGAGGTCCTGTACGAGGACCAGTGGATTATCGCGATAAACAAGCCGTCGGGGATGCTCTCCGTCGGCTACCCCGGAAGCAGCGCCAAGACGGCGCAGGACATCCTGTTCGACATGTACCGCAGCAAGGGAAAGTCGCGCATCGCGGTCGTGCATCGGCTCGACAGGGACACCTCGGGCGTCATGCTCTACGCTCGTACCGAAGAGGCCAAGAAGCGGTTCATGGACGAATGGAACGAGATCGTCACCGAGCGGACCTATCGCTGCGTGTGCGGAAAGCTTCCCGGCGCGGCCCCCCTCCCCGACTCCGGCGTGATCGACGCGCCGCTCGCCTATAACCGCTACGACGTCGCGTTCGTCCCGCGCAAGGGCGACGCGAAGGCGCTCAAGGACGCGGAAAAGGCAGTGACGCGCTTCCGCGTGCTGGAGCGCGGGGCGAAATTCGACCTCGTCGAATGCGAGCTGGAGACCGGCCGAAAAAACCAGATCCGCGCGCACATGGCCCATCTTGGGCACCCTGTCGCCGGTGACGAAGTGTATGGAAAGGAATTGATCGACGCCTCGGGCGGCGACGCGGAAGGCCCCTGCGGCCGGCTCGCGCTCCACGCGCGGGTTATCGGCTTCAACCATCCCTTCATCCACGAGCAGAAACGCTTTGAGGTGGCCGAGCCTGATTCATTCAAGGCCGCCGTAGTCGGCAAAAAGCGCGCCGCGACAAAAGCTCCTGTCGCCGCGAAACCCGCAGGGGCCAAGACTCCCGCGAGCGCGGAAAAAAAGACTGCCGATGTCGAGAAAATTCCCCGCAGACAGCGGGTCAAGGGCAGCGGGCTCCGAAAGCCCGGGATGGAATCCAGAAAGGAAAGCGAACTGACTCGGCGGGAACGCCTGGCCGAAAACGATATCGCGAACCTCACCGACCTTGAGCCCGTTCGCAGACAGTCAAAGACGAAACAGCCCAAGGGCAAAAGCAAGTTCATCCCCGGTCAGAAGAAATAAACCAACCCGCCGCGCGAGATCCCGTCATTAATCCTTCCAGGGCATTATGAAGCTGCGGAGGCTCCGATGGCCAAGGTTGTCGTAGTCCTCCGCGATCAGCTCCGACCAGGGGATGCTTTTCCGCGCGACCTTCGGATCAATCTCGGGATGCTCCTCGAGCCAGTCATACTTGTGCATGCGTAGCCGAAACGCCTCGTTTTGCGCAAGCACGAGGCCGGCGATTCCGGGCAACAGGAGAATCATCAGGCAGGAAAGGGAAATCAGTAAAACCGAATAGACGAACATGAACGCCGAGAATCCGGGATTGTCGAAGAAAATCACGAAGCATTTCTTCACGCACTTCCCGAACCGCGCGTCCAGTTGGCTTCGGATCGGGAGAAACCACTGAAACGACAGGACGAAGATCACCGCGGCCCAAAAGAGAATCATCGCGAGCGTGATCCCGAGGGCGCCGCCGAGACGGAAGTAAAACGGGAGCGCGACGCCGATCACCGCGACGAACGCGACGATGACGAGCGCGTAGAGAACGCCGTGAAGCCAAGTCTCGCGAATGGCGGCAAATACGACGCGCCAGGAAAACGCCTTGAAGGAAGCGACGCCGGCCATCGCCCGCGAGACGGCCACGAGCAGGATGCCCTCGGCGACGGCGGTCACGGCGATAATCCCCATGGAAAGGGGAACGATGGCCGAGAGCGCGCCCGCGGCCCAATACCCACCAACCGCCAATCCCAGAATAGCGACGTTAAGGGCGAGTATGTGGAGAAGGTTGTCCCAACCGTCGATGAAGGCCTTTTTGACGAAAAAAAGTATCATGCGGAAATAGTAGCATAACAGACCTTTTTTTACTATATTCATAGGGCAAAGGAAGCCAACATGAAAACAAGCCGTCCTCTCATCGCCCTCATATCGCTTATCGCCGCAACGGCACTTTGCGCCATGCCGCTCTTCGCCGACGGCAAAAAAAACGGTAATAAAAGAGAGACGCGCATAGCCGTTTTCGTCCCCGGAGTGGTCTCCGGCAGTCCGGTTTACGAAATGCTCGCGAGCGGCGTCAACAAGGCAGCCGCCGACGCGAACGCCTCCGGCAAGAAAGTCAGCGTGCAGATCGTGGAGGCTGGAACGCGCCAAGCCGACTGGGGAACCAAGATGACCGCGCTCGTCGCGTCGGGAGACTACGACCTCATCGTCTCGTCGAATCCCGCGATCCCGGAAATCATCGCCCCCGTCTCGGCGCAGTTTCCCAAGCAGGAATTCCTCGTGTTCGACGCCTACGCCTCCGGTAATCCCCGCGTCACGACCTTCCGCTATAATCAGCGCGAGCAGGCGTTCCTCTCGGGCTACATGGCCGCCCTCGTCAGCTCCTCTAAAATGAAATACGCGAACGCGCAGAAAAAGATCGGGCTCATAGCGGGCCAGGAATATCCCGCCATGAGCGGCATCATCCTTCCCGCGTACCTCGAGGGCGCCAAGGCCGTTGATCCCGCGTTCGAGGTCGACTTCCGCGTCGTGGGCAACTGGTACGACGCCTCCAAGGGAGCAGAGCTCGCCCGCGCGATGAAGGCCGCCGGCTGCGACGTTATCCTTCCCATATCTGGCGGCGCCAATCAGGGCGTCGTCGCGGCCGCCAAGGAAAGCGGTTTTTACGCCGCGTGGTTCGACGACAACGGCTACGCTAAGGCGCCCGGCTACGTCGTTTCAAGCTCCGTGATGGCCCAGGAACGGCTCGCCCGCGAGAAGACGCTCGCGTGGATTAACGGCTCGCTCGCGACCGGCGTTCCCTCGACGCTCGGGATCAAGGAAGGCTACGTCAGCTTCGTTTCGGACGACCCGCTCTACGCCGAGACGGTGCCGAAAGCCCTTCGCGACAGGCAAGCCGCGATCGTCGCGAAACTCGCCTCGGGCGAGCTCGCGCTCCCCGTGAAATGAAAAAAGCCGAGCTCCGGGACATACGCAAGGTATACGGAACGCAGTCATCCCCCGGAGAGCCGGGGGGCTCGTGCACCGCGCTCGACGGCGTATCCCTGGACTTCTTGCCCGGCGAAATGCACGCCCTGCTCGGGGAAAACGGCGCGGGAAAATCCACTCTCGTGCATATCTTCTCCGGATTAAACCGACCGACCGCCGGATGCGTGATCATCGGCGGCAAGGAACACTTCTTCTCAAGCCCGCGCGACGCGCTCGCGGCGGGAGTCGCCATGGTGCACCAACGACCGCTCCTCGCGCCGGGACTATCCGCGCTCGATAACGTCATTCTCGGCGAGGGAGGTTTTTTCCTCAATCGGCGCAAGGCACGGCTCGCCGTCGGCCGAATCGCCCGCGACTGGGGAATCAAGCTTGACCTCGACGCGCCCGTCGCGGCGCTACCGCCCGCGGACCGCCTTCGAACGGAACTTCTCGCCGCGCTTTATTCCAAACCGGATTTTCTCGTGCTCGACGAACCGACCGCGGTGCTTGCCCCGGAGGAACGCGAGGCCTTCCTCGCCTCCGTGCGGCGCGCCTGCTCGGGCGGCGTCGGGGTCATATTGATAACGCATCGCTTGGCGGAGGCCGCGCGCTGGGCTGACCGCATCACCGTACTCCGCCATGGCAAGCTCGTTTATTCCTCAACCACCGCGCAAGGCCCCGTCGGAGAACGCGTTACCGAAGACTTTCTCGCGAACCTCATCGACCCCGACGGCGTCACCGCCACCGTAGCCACCGCCACCGGCAATAACACTGCCGATACCGGCGCACACGGCGGTGGCATTCGCGCGGCGCTTCCTGTTTTCGCAGTGCGGCAACTTACCAGTAAACCGAATGATCGGGACGGGATCGAGAGCGTGTCGTTCGAGGCCTATCCGGGCGAGATCGTCGGCATATTCGGCCTTCGCGGCTCGGGACTCGAAACCCTCGAGGACGTCATCACCGGGATGCGAAAGCCACAATCGGGCGACATCATGGTCGGGACCGAAATACTGCATCAAAAAAGCATAACGCCCGCGCGGCTTCGTTCGCGCGGCGTCGCGATAATTCCCTCGGACCGCGCCTTTCGCGGCGCTCACCCAAACCTCACGATCCGCGACGCGCTCACGGCGCGGGGATCGGGCACTGGCGCGTATATCGGGCGACCGCCCTTCGCGATTCGCGCGAGCGTCCGCGACGCGTTCGTGCTTGGCGCGATGCGCGACGAGGGGATCGACGCGTCCCCGTCGCGCCGGATGGGCGCGCTTTCCGGGGGACAGGTCCAACGCCTGATGCTCGCGCGCGAACTCGCGGGCTTTCCCCGCGTCATCGTTTGCGCGTCGCCCGAGTGGGGCCTCGACATCGCGGGCGTTTCGCGCCTGCGAAGCCGGCTCACGGCGGCCGCGACAGCGGGATGCGCCGTCGTCGTCCTTTCGGACGACATGGACTCGGTAAACGACCGCTCGTTCTACGCGCGATCGCTCATTCTTTCCGAGGGGAGGCTCCCGTGAGAAAGCTCGTCCAGCCGGCATGCGCCTTCGCGTTCGCGCTCGCCGTCATCGTCGCGCTGCTCGCGCTCTCGAGCGAGTCGCCGCAAAGAACCCTCGTCGCGTTTTTCGCCAAGCCGCTTTCATCCTGGTGGTACGCGGGAAACCTCCTCAACGTCGCCGGTCTCCTGATCCTCGCCGGCACGGGTTCGGCTTTCGCCCTCCGCGCGGGGGCCTTCAACCTCGGCGGGGAAGCGCAGCTCTACGCGAGCGCGCTCGTCGCCGCCGTGATCCTTGCCCCAACGGGCGGACCCGCCGGCTTGGCCGCCGAAGGATTCCCTCGTATTGCCTTCGCGCTCGCTTCCGCCGTCGCAACGGGCGCGCTCGTCGCGTTCATTCCTGGCGTCCTCAAGGCATCGCTTCGCGTCAGCGAGCTCATTACCTCGTTTCTTCTGTCCGCGGCCGTCACGCCCGTGCTCGACTGGCTCATCTCGGGTCCGCTTCGCGATCCCGAACAAAACCTGCTCGCCACGAGGGCAATCGATCCCGCGTTCAGGATCCCGCCGATTGCCGCGCCGGCGCTCTTTAACGCGTCGTTCTTCGTCGCCGTCGGCATCGCCGTTTGCGGCGCGCTCTTTCTCGGCAAAACCTCGCCTGGATACCGGATCCGGATCTCGGGCACGGCGCCTGAATTCGCCCGCTACTCGGGATTCTCCGTTAAGGGCGCGACGATAGCCGGAATGACCGTTTCGGGCGCACTACACGGACTCGCCGGGTTTTTCGCCGTCGCGGGAACCTGGTACATGTGCCACAGCGGACTGACCTCCGGGATGGGATGGGGGGCGCTCGCCTGCGCGCTCATGGCGCGCGCGAACCCGCTCGCGGTTATCCCCGCGGCGATCCTTTATTCGTGGGTAGAAACCGCGACCGACGCCGCCTCTCTTTCCGCGCGGTTCAGCTTTGACTCATCGGCCCTCGTGCAGGCCGTTATCTTCCTCGTCATCTCGGTGCAAACCCTTGGCATCCCGTTTTTACGCGAGAAACGGAGGCGGCCATGATCGACGATCCGATCGCGATCGCGGCGTTCGCGATAGCCGCGATGGCGGCACCGCTCCTTTTCGCCACGCTCGGCGCGCTCTGCTCCGAGTACGCGGGGGCCCTCGCGGTCTTCATGGACGGCGCGATAACCCTTGCGGGCTTCGTATTCATCGCGATAACGGCCGCCACGGGGTTGCCGGCCGTCGGGTTCGTCGCGGCCTCGCTCGTCGTCACGGGACTCCTGTGGGCGGTCGCGGTCTTTACGGAACGCACGGGCGCAAACCCGTTCCTCACGGGGCTCGGCGTCAACCTGTTCGCGGCGGGCTTCACTTCCTGGCTTTCCTCCGCGATATTCGAAACCCAGGGCGCGGTAAGCCTGACCGGGAAGGCGGCCGCGGCGGCGCTCTCATTCCCCCGAATAGCCGGATTCCCCATCGCCGTATGCTCGGCCATCGCGCTTGCCTTGTTCGTCCGATACGCGAAACCCGGCGTGGCCCTCCGCATCGCGGGCGAATCCCCCGAATTCCTCGCCGCCCGCGGCTTCTCGCCCCCGCGCGTCCGGATCGCCTCCTGGTGCGTCGCGGCCCTTTTCGCGTCCTGCGCGGGCTCTCTCCTCGCCGCGGGGTTGGGCGCATGGGTACCCTCGCTCAGCGCCGGGCGGGGCTGGACCGCGCTCGCGGCCGTTTACTTGGGCTTTCGGGACCCGATCGGCGCCATCGCGGCCGTTCTGCTTTTCTCTGGGGCGGACTACCTCACGACCATCGCGCAGGGAACCGGTAAAATCCCGGGAACCGTCATACTTGGTTTCCCGTATGCGCTGTCGCTTATCGTATTCGCCGTCATCCCCCGTTCCCGCCGCGCCACTTTTTGAATTTCTCCCAAGGTTTTTCGGAAAATAGATGCTATACTCATACAAATATCGAAAAAAGGCAGTTCAAAAAACCGACAAGGAGGCTTTGATGATGATTACGGATGATGAGCAATACCTATCCCGCATTTTCAATCCCGCTAACAGGGAAACCGTCCTTGCGGAAAGTTTTGAAATCGCGGCATCCCGCCTGAATCCCGCCGAATCGCGACAGCTCACCGATACCTGGCGGCTTACCACGGATCTCTACAAAGGGGCATTCCCCGGGTACGTCGCCTGCAACACCGAGTATCATGACTTTAACCATACCTGCGACGTCGTCTGCGCGACCATCCGCATGTGCGACGGCGCCCTCTCCCAGGGAATAGCGATCACCCCGAAAGGGCAGATCGATCTCTACCTCGCCGCGATGCTTCACGACGCGGGCTACATTCAGGAAGTCTCCGACACGGTCGGTACCGGTGCAAAATACACAAAAACGCACGTGGCGCGAAGCGTCGCGTTCACGCTGAGGCACCGCGCCGCCTTCGGGCTCGACAAGGCCCGCGCGGACGGCATCGGCCGCATGATCGCGGGAACGGACCTCGCCACGCCGTTCAACACCATCCCGTTCAAGAACAAGGAAGAGCTCTACGCCGCGAAGCTTCTCGCCTCGGCGGATCTCCTCGGCCAGATGGCCGACCGCACATACCTAGAAAAGCTCCTGTTCCTCTATTATGAATTCAAGGAAGCCGACTTCCCCGGATACAACACCGAGTTCGACATGCTACGCAAAACCCTCGGTTTCTATGAGATGACAAAGGAACGCCTGTTCAACCTGCTCGGCGAAACCTCGAACCTCGCCTACTATCACTTCCTCGCCCGCTATGGCGTCGCTAAAAACCTCTACCTCGAGTCGATCGAGCGTCAGATCGAGTACCTTAGGACGATCATCGACGACGATACCGTAAACTTTCGGAAAAAGCTGAAGCGCATCGACCTTGAGGCCGTTTCCCGCAAACACGGCGAGATCGCCTGATATAGGGCGCATAAAAAAAGCCCCCGTCGGTTCATTGGATTGAATCGGCGGGGGCCTTTGTTTTTAAGGCGCGTCTATCAGGGATTGATCGTGCAGATCGAACCGTCGGCGTTGTGGGTCAGCGAGCAGAACTTAACGTTACGCTTGTGGTTGATCCCGCCCGAGGTCTCGCAGTCATGGTAGAACAGGTACCATTTTCCGTCGTGCTTCATGATCGAGTGGTGCGTCGTCCATCCGAGTACCGGGGTCAGGATGACGCCCTGGAAGG